>CAOVIS010000007.1:0-2314 GCA_948543905.1 uncultured Bacilli bacterium | reverse complement strand
TTTTAAGAAATCATCTTCTATATTAATATAAAGTTCATATAGATTTTGATATTTAGTATCATCATCAATATCGGAGCGCTCTAGATATCTACATATTATATCTCTTTTAATTTCATAAGGAATACTCTTAATAAATAAGCCTTTTGCAAGAAAATTACAATTTTGGGCAAAAGCCATAAAATTTTTAGGAGAGTTATCATAAATAAATCTAACAAACTCTGGACTTAAATCTATTTCTTTACTTCTTAAGATATATCTTATTAAAAATTCACTATTTGTAGCAATTGCAATTTTTTCTAATTCATTAAATGGGATATCTTCAATATGACTCATAATAGCTTTTACTATTTCTGGAATAATATTAGAATTATGTTTTGTAAAGTTTATTCCTCTAATAAAATAAGCATAGCCATTAAATATTAAAGCTTCAATTAAATATTTAATATATGAAAAACCTTCTAAAAGTAATTTATCTATGAGAATATAAATATTAGTACTTTCATATTTTAAGCAATAAATAACTGCACCAGTGAGTGTTTTTTTGATAAAATCTTTAGTGTAACCGCTATTTTTAAATATATTATAATCAATTAATATATCTTTAAAATTTTTTTCTTCCTCTTCTGGAATAGGATCATATTCACTTTTAAAGTCTCTATCATCATAATAGGTGTAACTTAATTCTTGCTCAATTTCTTTTTTACGGGCTTTTTTATTATTTAATCCAAAATTTATATAAACAATTATTTTAAGAAAATTAGCCTTGACTAAAGAACTATCTAAAGCATATTTTTGAAGTTCTGTTTTAATATCATTTGATACTTCAGGATCATTTAAAATAGTATTTATATCTTCCATAGCAAAAATTACAAAAGGACTAACACCGTTAATAGTATATATATCACCAATAATTAAATCTTCCATTTTATATTTATATATTTGATAATAAAACTTAGCTAGTAAATTATCAATAACACTTAAATTAGAAACTTTAGTGAAAATATCTCCATAAAGCCTTAAGGTTTCTTCAAGTTCTTTTAATACTTCAGGATAATTGGTTTTAGTTAATTTACTTGTGATGCTAGTAATACTACTAGTTACTTCTTTTAGTTTAAAATTAGCTATTTCTTGAACTAAACCTGTTTGCATATAAAATTCAAATAGAGTTTCAATGTCTACTTTTCTATTTATTAATTCTTCCCGACTAATGTACTCTTTATTTTCTAGGTAGGCCATAATATCAATGTTTAACTGGGCAATTTCATTTTTTAATTCTAAATATAAGGCTTGATTAACATTTTTAAGGCCACTTAATTCAATCATATTTAAATCGTCAGCTAGGCCTTTTTTAAATACTATAATCGGTCATATTATCCCCTCTTTTTGGTTAATATTATAACATAGGTTAATTAAAATTGCAAATTTGGCAATCTACCTATATTATAGTTTTTGGATAATAATTTTTAATACTATTATTTTTTTAAAGTTATTTTGTTTAAACGAAATAACTTTGTACTTTTTAGAAATACTTTGATCCAAAAAAAAGAAAGTTACTACTCTTCACTTTCTTCTTCGCTATTTTCGATATCTTCTACTTCTTCTGGAGAAATATCTGTGTCAGTCTCTACTTCAGAAATAGTATTTTCGTCAGTATTTTCTATTGTTTCTTTAACTTCAGGATTGATTTCGCCATCTTCAAGTAGTTTATCTTCTAAGAATTCAGAAGCATCATCTTCCATAAATTCTTTTTCAAGATAAATATCAATATCACTATATTCTTTAGCACCTGTTCCGGCTGGAATAAGCTTACCAATAATGACATTTTCTTTTAAGCCACGTAAATGATCAACTTTACCTTTTATCGCAGCATCTGTTAGAACTCTTGTTGTTTCTTGGAAAGATGCAGCGGATAAGTAACTATCAGTTTCTAGTGATGATTTAGTAATACCAAGCATAATTGGACGACCTGAGGCAGGGACACCACCTCTTAAGATAACTGGTTTATTTCCTTCGGTAAAATCATGAAGAGAAACAGTTAAGCCTTCAACAAAATCAGTATCTCCAGCATCAACAATACGTACTTTATTAATCATACGTTTAACAATTATTTCAACGTGTTTATCATTAATATCAACACCTTGAAGCTTATATACAGCTTGGATTTCTTTTAAAATATATTCTTCCGCAGTAAGTGGATCAGTAACAGCTAGTAATTCTTTCGGAGCAATTGAACCTTCTGTAAGTTTTTGGCCTGCTACGACTGTGTCACCCTCTTCAACTCGAAGTTTAGTGTTGTAATTTGTGATATGCTCAC
>CAOVIS010000006.1:17941-21508 GCA_948543905.1 uncultured Bacilli bacterium | reverse complement strand
TTAAAATAGACCAACCCACTTGGAGCATATATGAAAGTGGTAAAAGCCTAATAGGAACACCTTTTCTATATACTATCTGCAAAAAATACAATATATCTGCCGATTATCTACTTGGTAAAACTGATTCTCCTAAATATTTAAAATAATTTATATTATAACTTTATTATTATTTATTAATTTATAAGTAGTAACATATATATCATTATTTGTTGTATATTCTATTACATATTTATTATTTGACTGATATCTCTAGGTTGTAATTCTTGGGATTTTATTTCTACCACCACAAAAGCATTAAGTTCGTAATTCAAAAATAATAAGTCAATCTTATAGGTTTTATTTTCTATAATTAATTTATACTCATGACCTACTAAAGCAAAGCCCATACCTAATTCTAAAAATCTATTCTCAAGCATATTAATTAAATACTTATGAATTACCTTCTCATCTAAAGAATTAATATTTTTATCTATTTTTAAAAGAATAGGATCTTTAATCATATCTTTAATAGTTAAAGTATAAGTATCATTTTCTATTATCTTAATACTTTCCTTATCAGCGTATGACAATCTTTCAAAAGCTTTATTTTTTATCTCACTTCTTAATTCTCTTACAGATAAATTATTTAATATTACTTGATTAATGTAATAGTTTCTTTCATTTTCATTTTTTATTGGTAAAATCTCTACTATATGCGACCAGTTGAATTGGTGCGACAATGTAGCAGCTTTTTCAAATAATAAATAAAATTGCCTAAATCTTTTTAAACTTGAATAATTATAACCATTACCATATATTTGTGTTAATTTTACACTCCATTTTTTTATTAAATTATCTCCATACTTCGCTCTTGCCTCACCTTGTTGGGCATCAACAATCAATTTACCAATATTCCAATAGGCCTGTAATTTCTCACTATTATCTTGAAGTTGTCTTACTTGTATTTACTTCAACATTCTCTATTATTGTTGTTATTTCCTTATAATATTTTTCTTCTTGCATCCGCAAAACCTCCTAAACAATTACTATAACATAGAGGAAACGCGAAATTTGTCGAATCTTGCAATTTTTTTCATTTTTTTAAAAATTTTGCAAAGAAAAAGGCTTAATCATCCGACTAAGTCTTATTCAATTATTTATTACAATCACTACAAATAGATTCATCTACTTCTTTAGCATAATTTTTAAGTCTTTCTTTTAATTTGCTAACGGCATCCTCATTCCAATACTCACTAGGAGTTTTAAATCCTTTAGTATCTTTAGCAGTCTCTGAATCCATTCCTACGATTTTCCCATCATTAACAAATATGATAGTTGGTGCGTATATTCTTTCTTTACCTTCATCATTATACTCTACATAATCACCAAGTAGCTCAATAATTCTTTGATACTCTTTAGTATTATCTTCTCGATCTTTTTTAATATTAGTATAATATATTTTACTTATTCCCGCTTCTTTCATAACTTCATCTAAATATTTAACATAAGCTTGACACCAAGGGCACTCTGGAAATCCTAAGTAAACCACTCCTGTACCTTTTTCTAGTATTCGAATATTTTCTTCAATTGTCCGATAAACAAATAAATTATCATCAGCCACTCCTTTATATTCTTCTTGAAATTTTTTAGCATCATTATTACTACTCTTATCATTATCTTTATCATGTGTGATAATAAAGTATAATCCTACACTAAATAAAGCCACCAAAATTACAACTATAACCCCAACTAAAATATTTCTCTTTTGCATAAAATTACCTCTTTTCCAAAATCATTATATCATCAAAAATCTTAGAAATAAATAAACGCCTAGTTTTTCTAACTAAACTCTTCGTTTACTTTATTTTAAACTATATAATTTTTTAACTTCTTTAATACTAAGAGCTCGGTACTCTCCACTTTTTAAATCATGAATATCCAGAAAACCAATTTTAATTCTTGTAAGTCTTATAACCGCATGACCCAAACTATCAAATATTTTTTTAACAATGTGATTACGCCCTTCAATAATTGTAATTTCTACTAACGAAGTATTTTTATCATAATTCTTACTCTTTATTTTAAAATCTATTATTTCAACTTTTCGTCCCTCAATGCTAATACCTTTTTTTAATAAATTAATATTATCTTTATCAAGTATTCCTTCAATCTTTGCAACATAAGTTTTAGGGATTTTATTTTTAGGATGAGTTATTACATTGGTAAGTTCCCCATCATTAGTAAGTATTACAAGTCCTGTAGTATCATAATCAAGTCTACCTATTGGATAAATTCTTTCATTAGTATCTACATAATCTAATACTGTAGATCTATTTTTATCATCACTAGTACTTGTAATAACACCTCGAGGTTTATTCAAAATATAGTAAACTTTATTTACTTCCCGGTTGATAGTTACCCCATCAACTTCTATAATATCCATACCACTTACCTTTGTTCCTAAAACTTTTTCTACTTTACCATTTACACGCACTTTCCCACTTATAATTAATTCCTCAGCTTTTCTTCTAGAGGTTATCCCTGAAGCTGCAATAACTTTTTGTAATCTCTCCATTTATATCACCCGAAATAACATAAAGGCTAAAAATAATACTAAAAGAATTAAAACAACCGTACCATTTATTTGTTCTGTTTTATTACTTTTTCCTGGAATTCCAAGAGCCATAGTCGCTAAATATCCTCCTGCAAGACCACCAATATGCGCAAAATTATCAATTCCTGGAAGCATAAATCCTATCATCAAATTAATTAAAATAACAGGAATTACTTGACTCTTCAAAACACTTCCTAAATAAAGTCGATAATGATATCCAAAATACAAAAGAGCTCCTAAAAGACCAAATATAGCTCCACTAGCCCCCGCTGATACTGTATCATGAACTACCGCAGATAATAAAGAACCTACAATTCCACTTATTATAAAAACTAAAACATACTTAATTTTCCCTAAAAAATTTTCCAATTGTTTTCCAATTATAAATAAAGAATACATATTAACAACTAGATGAGCTATCCCAATATGTAAAAAAACTGAAGTAAGAAGACGCCAGACTTCCCCACTTTTAATTAAAGCTTGTGAATTAGCTCCAAAATATAATAAAGTATACACATCTTCACTACCATTTCCTACAATATACATAAGTAAAAACATTACCATACATATAAAAATAAGAAGTGGAGTTATAATAATCTTTTTTGGTTTAAAAATATTAGAAAAAACCTCATTATCATGAATAGTTTTAGCATTTATATCATTAGTAACATTAACAATTAATTCAATACCTTCTTTATCCTTAATAAGTTTATTCGCGAGCTTTGGAAATACAGCACTAATTCCTTTATTATTCTTATTTGGCTCAACCTCATCAATTTTTATACTAAAAATATTTTTATTGCGTGTAAGTTTCACATCATCCGCAACATTTACTAATATGTTTAAAGTATTAATATTTAAAGATAAAGTTTTTCTTTTTATTTGACTCATAACTCTTTCCATCTTTAAAACATCACTATTAAACTGCTCAATATTATGAATATAATTAGAGTTAATTCTAATAATACGATAAG
>CAOVIS010000006.1:4026-17931 GCA_948543905.1 uncultured Bacilli bacterium | reverse complement strand
TATTCTCTAACCATACTTCATCTTTAGCTCCTCTAACTACAATAGGCGTATAATTTTCCACCGTTACAAAATAATGAACTAAAGCAATAACCATTTCATCATTTTTGGATTCTATATTTAAATTCATTAAAAAATCACTCCTAAGTACTATTATTTTATCGCAAAACATATAATTAGTAAAGAGGTGAAACCTTGACTTTCCTATTTTATCTAACATTTATTTATTTAATTATTTTAATATTTTATTATTTTATCTATAAAGACCAAATAACATTTGATAATCTATTTACTATTATCTTGAATTTTCTTTTCTTAATAAGTCTATCTATCTATTACTGCTTCTACAAAGATAATATTTACAGTCTTTTTATTAGTGCCTTTCTCTTTTTATCGGCATTCTCTTTAAATCTTAAAGTAAAAAAAGCTTATCACACTAATATTTATCCTTTTATTATATATTTTTTTATCACAAGCTACATCTTTGGTTACATTATTGGAGCAATTCTTCCATTAACTTATTAAGCTCTTCTTCCATATTTTTTATTTTATCTTCTACTTCTCTTAAATTTTCCAAATCACTATAAACACTTTCTAAAAATAAACTACTTTTTAAAGTTTCTAGTTCCTCTTCTTTTTTAGTTATTAAACTCTCTAATTTAGCACTACTATTATTTTTTAATGGTTTAGCTTTTTTACAAATTTTTTGTTCTTCCTTATTCTCTTCTAAACTTTTTGTCTTGTCTAAATATTCTTGATATCCTAAATTATAATAACTCGCTTCACCATTTTTAAATTCCAAAATAGAAGTCGCCACTTCACTCAAAAAATATCGATCATGAGACACAGCTAAAATAGTCCCTTGATATTTTTTTAAAATACTTTCTAATGTTTCTTTAATAATTATATCTAAATGATTCGTCGGTTCATCTAAAATAAGGACATTAGGATTGCGATAAATTATTTTAGCAAGTTCAAGTCTTACTTTTTCTCCTCCTGATAATACTTCTACTTTTTTATTTATATCACTTTCATAAAACATAAAAGTTGCTAGATAAGACCGTATTTCAAAGTCATTCAACTCTGAAAAATTTTGGCTAAATTCTTCATAAACAGGATTATTATTATCTAAAGTTTCTAAATTTTGTGAAAAATATCCAATACTTACCTTAGACCCAAAACTATACTCTCCACTTATTGGTTTCACCATTCCTACTAAAGTTTTTAATAAAGTTGATTTCCCACATCCATTATCTCCAATAATTCCTAAAGCATCTCCTCGATTTACTTCTAAAGAAATAGTTCCTAATGGCTTATCATAACCTACAACTAAATCTTTTAAAGTTAAAACATTTAACCCACTCTTAACAAATTCTTTTGTTTTAATTTTAATAGTTTTGGTATTTTCCTCTCGCGGTTTTTCCGTCATTTCTTTTTTTATTCTTTCTATTTGTTTTAATTTAGCCATTGCCATACTTGCCTTTGATGGTTTATATCTAAATCTATCTGCAATTCTTTGAAGTCTTTTAATTTCACTCTGCGCTATTTCATAATCCTTAAGCATTTTAGCATATCTATTCTTCTTTTCTTCTAAAAAATAATCATAATTTCCTTGGTAAACCACGGTACTTCCATACTCAATTTCATAAATTTTATTTACAATTTTATTCATGAAATAACGATCATGTGAAACTATTACTAATGAAGTTTTATAATTTTTTAGATAA
This sequence comes from uncultured Bacilli bacterium, assembly GCA_948543905.1. The sequence continues at coordinate 16,207 of CAOVIS010000006.1, read as the reverse complement.
TCTTCTAACCAATTTATAGCCTTAATGTCTAAATGGTTCGTTGGTTCATCTAAAATAAGTAAATCTGGTTTACCAAGAACTAATGTTAATATTGCTATTTTAGTTTTCTCTCCTCCTGAGAATTCACTTATTTTTTTATGATAATCACTATCATTAAAGCCAAATTTTTTTAAAGCTAAACTATATTCTTTTTTATATAGATAACCACCAATTACCTTAAATTCTTCTAACATATTCATATAATTATAAGTATCACTAGCACTTAAACTATTTTTACTTTCTAATTTTTTAATTTTCTCTTCCAATTTAACTACTGAATCATAACATTTTAAAATAACTTCTATTAATGTTTCTTTAGAATCATCAAAACTAAATTGCTCTAGATAACCAATACTTTTAACATTATTCTTTACAATATTAAATTTAGTATCATCTATCCCCTCACTTAAAATAGTATTATCTACTAAGGCTTTTAATAAAGTTGACTTCCCACTTCCATTACGACCAATTATAGCTACTTTATCGTTTTTTTTAATTTCAATATTAATACTTTCTAATATCGTTTTATCATACAAAAATACTGATCCATTCGTTATTTTATAATACATTTTTATCCCTCATCTATAATGAAGTATATCATAAAACTTTCTTTAAATAAACAAACTTATACCAATTTAAAAATTCTAAAGTTGCACTTGTATGAAAATCTTTTCTATTTAAAAACTCTTCTTCACTCATCTCTGCTAAAGTATGTTTATGATTTTTAGGTATAAATACTTGCCATAAATTTGATTTTGCCTCTTTTTTCGTATTACCTTTAATACTTTTAGCTAAGATTCCTTCACTAACTCCATAAAATTGATAAAAATTCTTGCCATCATAGAATGTTAATACATCTACGAAATAGCAACTTCTATCTTCAACTTTAGTCATGATTTGCAAAAGATTTTTAATATTTGTACTAATCCCACTTCTTTTAACGAAAGCTCCAGGATATCCAAAGCACCCAGGATAATTATTAATATAAAACCCTGAATCACAAACAAAACAAGGACTCTTAGTGATTTTATAGGCTTCTTCTGCTTTCTTTTTAGAAATATATTCTAAATCATTAACATCTGGTTCTAAAAACTCATGGCTCAAAAATTCTATTTCCACATCTAAATCCCTAGCATGGCTTAAAACAGCTATATATTTTCCTTTATTTTTTGTCACATAAACTAATTTTTGCATTTTATCTATTCTCCACCTCTAAAATAAGAATAGCAAATATAGTGGCAATATTTATGTCACTACTTTAATTATTTATGATTTCAATATGTTTTATTTGTTTTCTTAAATGACAAAAAGCCACAACTGTCCAAAAACCATTTACTAAAACAAGCTCTTGGAGTTCTATTTTTCTTTTAGTAGTTTTACTTCTATCATTATTATAATACTCAATATAACAAATTTTCTTATCTTTTAAAGCTTTATTTATTTTATTAAAAATTTCTTTATTATATTCTTCTATTTTTACATTTACATATCTTTTAGGAAAATAAACATTTTGATTTAAAACATATCCCCCATAGGGACCTTTAATTGTATCTATATAAATACCTGCTTTTTCAAGTTCTTCTTTATAAACTCTAATCATCCTTGGCGATACTTCTAATTTCTCAGCTAACTCTTTAATTGAGTACTTCCTATTATTACTTAAATATTCTAGCATAAGTATTACATTACTAACTTTAGACATATAATCACCAAAGTTATTATACCATAACAAAAGAACAATTGTAAAAAATAAATTACAGGATATTATTAAAATTTAATTGTTATTTAAGGTCGAACTATTCTTCTTTGCAAATTTCTTCTTTTGTTGTAGGATAAACTTTAAGCGTTAGGGCTAGAGTAACAATAGGCGATTTTTGCCTTTGTTATCTTTAATTCCTTTTTGGGGGTTTTGGATAAAAAGGTGTGAGTGCTTATGATGGTTCACTTAAAAGTAATTTTAGCAAGAATAAAAAATAAAAGAACACTAGTTTTCAAATTTAGTATCCTTATCCAACGTAATAAGTAGACATTAGATTGCACCCTAACACTTACTTAATTTAATACTATCTTATTTTTTAAATATATGCAAGTCATTACTTGTTTTTTTATTCTGTGATTTTATAAGGATTAGCCTCAGAACCATCACCAGAAAATATAGTATCGGCACGTAAATTTATAACAGGTCTAAGGTCGCATAAACTAAATGCTACAGCAGCTGCTCTTACGTCACCACCATTTATGTAACCTATAGTAGCAGCATTATTATAATACCATGGAGACATCGTCCAATAGTTTTGATTTGTATATAAGTAATAATTTTTATTTCGATCATCAGAAAAAGCTCCTGCAAAAATTGCTTCATCACTCGTTATCATACCAACGGGGTATATTAATTTCTTATTACCAATATTTGCATTATTTAATGTAAATAAATCCCTTTCTTTATTTGTACATTGTAATGTTGGAGTTTGAATAGATTTCCAACCATTAGCATATACACTTCCCCAACTAATATAAGATGTCGTAAATTGATTGTATCTGGCAGTGCTATATCCTGAACTAATTCCACTAGCTGTTTGTCCGTTATTGCAAAATCCCGTGTTTATATCTATTTTATCACTATATCCTTTATCTACAATATTTGTTTTATACCAATTGTCTATTATCTTTTTAGCATCACTATCATAAACATTACTATGAGCATCTACATAACTTCCACTATGAATAGTTGTTTCATTTTGGATTGGATAATCTCCATTTAGTGGTATACCCATCATATATCCTACATATGCATTATCATTATATGTATGATTATACATATATGTTGCTCCATTTATCTGGGTTGTTGTTCCTGTACGATTGGCATTACTTGGATTGCCACTTGCTGCTCCGGCATATATCATCCTTACTGTTCCATTGCCATTTATTCTGATGATACGCCAATAACTTCCTGCGAAATTAACCCAGTTATTTAAACTTCCTTCTAATCCTCTAAAGTAATAACTTGTTCCATAATCATCTGGTGCCTTATATATTCCGGTATCTGCCGCTGTTGCTATTCCTGTGAATTCTACTTTTTCTGTTTTATCTTTGGCATCAGGAATTATTGTGTTTATTGCTTGTATTTTATCTAGATAAATGGTGCATGTTGTGCCTTTGGTTGTTAGGTTGCTAATGTTTAGAGTGTTGTTTGTCCATTTTGGTGTTGCACTATTAGTGCAAGTACTTTTTTCGGTGTTTAGTTCATATCCTTCAGGAGTTATAGTTGATTTAGCATATGAGCCATCATCTTGTTTTAGATAAGTAGCATCTACTATAACATCAGGAGTGGCATCATTTTTCTCAACAGTTACTTTACCACTAAAATTTCCACCTATATCTTGATTTTGATTTTCAGATAGATTTGGATATTCTAAGATTACGTAGTAGTATACAATACTTCCTTCTGTTGTTGCAGTTATAAATTCATCTGTTGCTAAAGTTACTTTGGTTGTTTCGTTATTTTTAGAGATTGTTCCTGTTCCAACTGGGTTTCCTAGTGAATCTAAGTTAGAGATTGTACATTCTTCATTTAAATGTTGAGCTCCATTTACAACTTTTACTTTATCTTGACAAGTAGCATTTACATCTACTGAACTATTTGTTTTGTAAACTGTAAACTCGAGTGGAGTATTTAGACTATTAGTTCCTTCCCATATTAAGTTATATGGAATAAGCTCATTTTCACCAGTCGCGGTTAATTTTAAGCTAGATACATTTTTGTGTCCTGGCATGATATCTAAGTCATTAAAGTTTAGTGTACCTTCAACATTGATGATTGAACCATCAATATTAGCAGTCGTTAAAACGCCTTTGGCCCCATCACCATTAAATAATGGTATAGCTATAAAATAAGCAAATGAAATGCTTCCAACTAATAGTAATAATAAACCTACTATTATTAATAATTTTTTATTTTTGTTCTTTTCCATGATTATACTCCCTTTTCTTATATATTATAAATAACTTTTAATTATTTTAAAAGCGATTCGACAAATGATGTCAAAACTTAGCAAATTTTAATATACTATATATTTATATGATACAATTCTATGATACTATATAATTGATTATTTTTCAATATGATAGCCACAATTTTATTGTTTTTATCAAATTTTGAATAATATTATCTTTTATAACAAATAAAAAAAGAGTTAGACTCTTAATCATTTGTTTCATAATAATAAGATGTTTCTATGCCTTTAAAAAGACTTTCTAAACTAAAATCATCTGTTAAATTACTTGCTATTAAAGTTTTAATCTCTAGAGTGTTTATAGGACTACGTTCCATAGCCTGTAAATATAATTTCTTATCTATAGATTCCCAATTAACAATTTTATTTAGATTTTTCTTTAATATTAAATCTAACCAAATTCTAGTACTTCTACCATTTCCTTCTAGAAAAGGATGAGCGATATTCATTTCAACATATTTATCTATAATTTCATCTAAAGTATTCTCAGGCATTGTTTCAATTTTCTTTAACATTTCTTCTAAATAGAGAGAGTTCCCAAACCTAAAATTACCTTTGGAGATATTTTCTTTTCTAATAAGACCAGCAAAATCATATAAATCATTAAATATATATTTATGAATTTGTTGTAATCCTCTAGTAGTGCCAATTTCAATGTTATTTATATCACCACTTGCAAACAATTTTTTTGCATTTTCTAAACTTTTTTTATCTATTTCGTTCATAATTCCACCACACTCATAAGTATATTTATTATTCATAGATTCTCCTATACTTTTCTAATACCTTATTTCGTTCTATCTCAGTTGTTGACTTCCCAATTATACAATTATAAAGTTTTTGTTTTATTTCTTTAGTTAATGGCATTCCTTCTTGAGTCATTGCTCCATCAACTTTTTTTATTTTTTCTTGTATCTCTTTTTCAGTTTGCTTTTTACTATTATCCATTAAAATCACTCTTTTTCTGTTTCTAGATATATTTATTATATCATAAAAGCATTTATTAATCTCTTATTTTTAGACAAAAATCTAAATACATATTCACTAATCTTTTCTTATATTAATTATTCTTATCAATCTTTATAATGCGTATTTGTAGCAACTTGTTCACTTGGCTCTTCTTGTTTTTCAAGTAATGCTTCAGTTTGAGCAATTCTAAAAATATTAGCACCTAATTCAACACTACCCATATTATCAAGATGGTTATTGATTGCATTATTACTCTGTGAACATGCAATTTGGGCTTTTTCAATAACTGACTGAAAATATCTCCATTCTTTATATCCAAGTGTTATTTGTAGTTCTCTTCATCTTCATTCTCATCAGTATGCTTAAGTAGTTTTATTATATTCTTCTATTTGATTTTTTTACACGTATTAATATTATAGCAAATTTTTAGCTAATTTAAAAGACTATTGTGATTCTATAGTCTTAGTTCTTTTAAATATAATATAGGTACCTAATAGGTAATGAATAATACTTATAATCAAGGCTGGTAAAACTAAATATTTATAAGCTAAATCAAAAACTCTACCACATATAATCACTCCTATGGCATAACCAATTAAACTTGAGGCATAAGATAAAATCATATAAATAAGCGAATATTCACTTTTGATGTGATTAATAAAGTAACCACTAAAGATATAATTATAGGTTTTGTCAGTAAGTAAAAGATAGATTAAAGTTATTAAAAATAAAGGTTTGCTACCAGTTATAAATACTAATAAATATAAGATAATCCGAAAGCCAAATTTAACGAAATGTCCAATATGATCATTTTTAAAGTGCATAAATTTAATAATAAATAAAGCTAAAAAATTAGATATTAAGCCGACAATAAGAATAATAAAACTAGAAGTATTAGGACTTAAATTTAAGTTTTTAGTTAAGGTGAGCATAATCATTCCTATCAAGCTATTCCAAACGATTCCCCCAATTATGGAGTGCATTAAATTTAAAATAAATATTTTATTATTTTTAAAATAGTTATAAGTATTTTTAATATTTAGAGGTTTAGTTGTTTTTTCTTTTCTGAGATTTAAATTAATTAAAACAAGAAAACTTAAGAAAGTTACGATATTTGATAGCAAAAGACATGTATTATAATCTACTAAAATATAGCAAAATGTTTTGCCTAAAAGGATAGTGGCTAGTAAGATGCCTAATTTGCTAGATAATGATTCGGCAACATCTTTTTTGGTGTATAATTCGTCTGATGCATCAATTCTAAGCATTAAAGGATAAATACTTGATAATATAACTTGAATAAATGCTATATCAAAAAACATTAAAAATTTAATTAAAAAAAGATGGTTAGTATTATTTAAAACTATTAGAATGCTCGATGTAAGCATTTTTAAAATAAGAGTAATAGTTAAGCCATACTCTAAAATATGTTTGGGTACTCTAATCGTAAAGAATAATAAAACTAAAACTGTGATAATAGATGATAGCGAAATTATTCTGCTAATAGATAAAGGTTCTAGGCCTTGATTGGCTAGCCAAAGTTCACGGAAGTTATCAAATAAGCCGACAGAAAAACCAAAAAGAGCAGTAAATATTAAAAGTAAAAGCCCTTTATTTGTAAGTATCTTTTTCATTTGATATTCTTGTCATATTCAATATCATTTATTTCATATTTACGGTGAGAGGCAATATAATTCATTAATTTACTTACACCATATCCAATTAGAGCTAGAATAAAGAAATAAATAACACCAAATGAACTAAATGAAGGAGCACTTTCGGTGAATAAATCAATTAGAGAAGCTCCTACACCCATAGATGTTACGATAGTTAGACTATTAATAGAACGATCAGTAATATCACTTTTTAAATCACTAAATAATTTTTTCGCAGAACTCACATAATTGCTAGTCATTTTCCATAAATCTTTAATATAGTTTAGAGTGTTGCCTAAAGTTTCATAGCGATATCCAATTAAATCTAAAGCTTCTTTTAGTAATTCATCATCTTTAACTAGTTTTTCACGGGTTTTTAAGTATGTACTCATTTGACCAATACGACCATCAATTAAAGTTACGGTTTTCTGGTAGCCATCAATTTTATTACTTGACTTAATAATTTCTTTACCAGTTATAGTTACATTTTCTTTAACATCAGCAATTTTTTCCCAAATAATACGATGAAGATTTAAATAACGATGAAGTTGAGCTTTAAATTCTCTGATAAATATTTGTTCTTCAATATAGCGTTCAATATCTTTAGGTTTTTTACGCAAATTGTTGATAAAATAATACTTATCCCCACGGTGAACCTCATAAGCATCACTTTTATATTCAAAATATTTTTGGTTTTCAGTCTTAGCAATTAAATTGTCTATGTCCGCAGATTTACATTTATTTAAAACAATAAAGTAAGGATAAACATTTTTAATATTAGCTAACTCTTTTGGAACAGGAGCTCCCAAGCTAAACAAATAATTAATTGCAGGACTTAGCTTCTTCTCGTAGTATTCAGCTAGAGCATCTACTTCTTTAAACATTGTAATATCTGCGACATCATTTTTATGAAGAGTTATTAAGCCATCTTCAAATACTTTAATAATTATATTGTCATTAGTGCTATAAGTTAAATATTCTAAACCATCTATAGCATAGGTAGTTCCTATATCTTTATTAATATTAAGATTTTCACGTAATTCTACTAACTTCTTAGGACTTAGTTTTAATTCTGATTTGGCATATTTTAAAAAATCATATACTTCACTTAATTGCAGGGTTGTTCTTTGAAACCAACCACCAATATAAATACCATCTATTTTCACGTTAATTCACCTTTTTTTCAAAGAATCCAGCATCAATCATGTCAAAGCCATATCTTTTATAACAAGCATGCGCGGCGGTTCGGAAGTTTTTACTCCAAAGTTCAACGCTTACACAGTTATAATCTTTAGCAATTTTAAATAGAACATCTAATAAATGGGTAGCTAGGTGATGTCTTCGATAATCAGGATGCACACATACATGGTTTAAAATGGCATAAGTCTCCATGGGTTTATAAATGGTTTTGATAACAGTCATTTTAGCATGAGCCACAACTTTACCATCAATTAGTCCATTAATATAAATATTATTAGGATCATTTTTAGTATTCAAATAGACATTTTTAGCATACTCTAATTCGGTTTGCTCTTCAAAACAAAGGTTACATAATTCAATTGTACTTTCTAAATCTTTTAATTCTAAACTTTTAAATATTATTTCCATAACTATACTCCTACTCTATTTGTATTTTATCATATGTTTTTATTTTTTACTATATTAAAATTATATCTTTAATTTATAAGTGGTAACAAAAATATGCCATGTTTGGTGTTTTTTTCTTTATAAGTCAAATAAAAAATGGTATTAAAACCACTTTTACATAAACTTATTCATTTGATTCATTACTTGGTTAACTTGTTTTTTGCTTGGCTTACGACCCATAGAAGTCATCATAACTTCAATCATCTTCTCATTAATAGGAGGGTTTTTCTTTAAATATTTTTGCATAAAATATTTAGCTAGAAAGAATCCTATAACTAAACCAACTATAAGACCAATAACGCACCATAATATTTGTCCCCACATAAATATCGCTCCTTGCTTTAATATTACTATAAAAATACTCTTTTTACAAGCTTACTAGCTCATTTAGCCAAAAATAATCTTTATTTTTAAAATCACAAATAAATAAATTTTGGTATTCTGATAAAGAATTTAAGAAAGCTGGTTTTAAGATATTGCTTTCTAAGAGAAGAAAAGCTTTATTTACAACTAACATGGAATCTTCAGGAATATATTTGTTTTGAATACGATGAACATTGTGAAATTTAGAATAAAAATCATTATCTTTTGATTCATTAAATACTTTGTTATTTATTTTACTTTTATCAAATGGACTTATTATTTGCATGTATAAATCATAGGCCATATCAACATTACTAGTATCAAAGTTATGAATATCTTCCATAGTTTTAAACATATGATAAGGATTATTTTTCATAAGATTATAAAAACTTTTATTAACATTAAATATATAAAATGTACGCATAATTAATCACCAAAGTAATAATAACATATAATAAACGCGAAATTTGTCGAATTAGAGAAAAATTTATAAGTTTTGTTATTTTTTTAAACACCTGTTTTTAAATGGTGATGGCGAAGATAGGTTTTTCGTAAGAAATCAATAGGAATTACAGTTAGAGCAAGTATAAGCACAATAAATAATTCTTTAGCTTTTAGTCCATATGTCCGAAATAAGTCACCCCCGTGATATATTAAATAGATTTGGACGCTAAATATAAATAAGATAATAATAATGAATACTTTATTTTTACGTAAATTAGCAAAAATATTTAATCTTTCACTTCTAGCATTAAATGAGTTAAAAATACCGATAAAGATAAACAAAGCGAAATAAGCGGTCATTAGATATTTATAATTTTCACCAACTCTAAAAAGTTCACGCACTAAAGGAAGTTTTAAAAATAAAATACATAATAATGCTGAATAAAGGCCTGTGAATAAAACTTCACCAATCATATAAGAATTAATAATAGGTTCATCTTTTTTCTTGGGTGGCTCATGCATATAACTATTAAGAGCAGGTTCAAAAGAAAAGGCAAGGCCGGCAAAGGTATCCATTATCATATTAAGCCAAAGCATTTGAATTATAGTTATTGGAGTATTAATACCTATAAAGGGACCCACTATAGATAAAATTAGAGCACACATATTAACAGTTAGTTGATAAATAATAAATTTGCGAATACTTTTAAAAATAGTACGACCATAAAGAATAGCTTTACTAATGGAAGCAATATTATCATCTAAGATAACAATGTCACTTGCTTCTTTAGCTACTTCGGTACCACTTCCCATAGCAAAGCCAACATTTGCTTTTTTAAGGGCAGGAGCATCATTTACGCCATCACCAGTCATTCCAACTATTAAATCCATTTCCTCTAAAATACGAACTAACCGAGATTTATCTTGTGGTAGGGCGCGAGCTATAACTTTAATACGGCTTACTTTTTTCTTTAATTCTTCATCACTTAAGAGGGATAGTTCGCCACTATCTAAGACTATATCATCTTTTTCTAAAATGCCTACTTCACTTGCTATGGCACTAGCAGTTTTTTTAGCATCGCCAGTTATCATAATGATACTTATTCCTGCAGATTTTATCTCACTTACTCCTTTTATTGCATCACTTCGTAAATCATCTTTGATAGCTAATAGACCAATAAAAATTAAGTTTTTAAAGTCATTATTTTTACTATAACACAAAGTTAATACGCGAATACCACGGCTAGTTAAAGCATCAATATTATTAGTAATAACATTCTTATTAATTAAAACTTTTTCTTGACCGTCTTTATCAAGATAAAAAGTAATATCTGGCATTAATTTTTCAGATGCGCCTTTTATAAAAGTTAAGCCATTATCTAGAGTAGCATAACTATATTTGTTATCACTATTAAATGGTTCTTTTTTTATAATTCGCTGTTTTAAATTATTATCAGGTTCTAAAAATTTTAGACAAGCTTTATCAGTTAAATTGCCTCCTATTATTTCTTTAGCATCATTAAATGAACTTTCATTATTATAATAAAGGTTTAAGTATAATTTTTCATAATAATTTCTATTTTTTTTAATATTATTACCAGTTATGATTTCTGTTACTTCTAATTTGCCTTTAGTTAGAGTACCAGTTTTATCAGTTAATAAAACATTAATAGAGCCAGATGTTTCAATTCCTACTAAGCGACGAACTAAAACATTATTTTTTAGCATTTTTTTCATATTGCTTGATAAAACTAAAGTAATCATCATGGGAAGGCCTTCAGGAACCGCGACTACGATAATAGTAACACTAAGAGTTAGTGCATATATTAAATGATTTGCCATAACATGAAAGTCCGTAATAGTATTAAATATAAGATCAGGACTAAAATGGTTATCAATAACTACAACAGAAAAAAGATAAGAGATTGTAACTAATATTGCTCCACAATAACCAATCTTACTAATAAATTTGGCAAGACCAGTTAAGCGAAGTTTTAATGGTGAAGTCGGTGGATTACTAGATACTTCTCTGGCAAGAGAACCAAATATAGTTTTATCGCCAACATTGGTCACTTCCATGTAACATGAGCCATTATAGACGACAGTTCCCCTATATACTTTGTTTTCTTCTTTAATATTATTTAGTGATAATGGAGGATATTTATGAGCTTCTTTAGTCTCGCCATTAAGGCTTGATTCATCTACACTTAAATTGCCTTTTAGAATAATACCATCCGCGGGTATTTTATCACCACTTTCAAGAATAACAATATCTTTAACTACTACTTCTTTAATGGGTATTTTTATTTTTTCGCCATTTCTTATAACTTTAACAAAGATTTGTTCTGATTCTTCTTGAAGACGACGGAAGGCAGCTTCACTACCATATTCAGAAATTGTCGAAATAAAGGAAGCAAGAAAGATAGCAATTAAGATTCCTAAGGTTTCAAAATAATCAAAGTCTTTAAATAGAAAGACAATTTTAATTGCTAAAGCAATTAATAATATTTTAATAATGGGGTCTCCTAAGCTCTCTAAGAGTAATTTAAAAAAACTATTAGGTTTTACACCGGTAATATCATTATTACCATATTTTTTACGATTTTCTTCTACTTCTTCGCGCTTTAAGCCTTGATACATAGCATCACCCTCGTCTTAAATATATGACTAGTGAAGTTATTTTAGACTAGAAAGTTAGTTAAAAGGATAAATGCATTCTAGACTAGAAATTTGACTAAAACTACCAAGTATGATAAAATATCAATGTTTTTAAGGGGCGTGCTAATATGAGTCAAATAAAAGTATTATTTAGAAATTGGGTTAATTTAAAAGGTTGTAGTCCTGAAGAATTTGAGCGAATTAAAAAGTATGCGATGAAATCTACACAAGCTGATGTTTTAAAATTATATAGAAATACTCTTACGGATATTAGATTTAATGCGGAAGTAGGAATTAGAAAAGGAGTTTTTAATGAACTACAAAGCATTAAAAATTATTATCGTAGTCATGGAATTATTGGGAAAGATTTTAAAGAATATGCTGGCTTATCCT
>CAOVIS010000006.1:0-4016 GCA_948543905.1 uncultured Bacilli bacterium | reverse complement strand
AAATAAGTTTTAGAAAAGATTTAGATAACTTATTGAAACTTATTAAAGATAATAATTGGTCAGATGAGATTGTAGAAACTATTCGAAATGAATATTTATTAACCAAAGATGACTTTAATGATATTTTAAGGGATTATATAGACAAGAATTTTGGTTGGGATTATAGTGAATATCGTGAGAAATTTAGATTTTTTGCTAATTTTAGTATAAGCTATTTAAAACATTATAAAATAGCGATAGAATTTTACGAAAAAATGACAAATAGGCAAGATAAAGAAAAATTTATTGGGAAAATAAAAGAGATTTTTGAAAGTATTAGAGAGGCTCAAGATCTTGACTTATGGATACAAGAACATAATACTTATCCTATGTTCTTGGCAATAATAGCTGAAAAGTTTGGGGATGTAGACCCTTTAGTTAGAGATAAAATTTGGAAGAGTTTTAAAAAATATTATGATGCTATGATTGATTGTAAAACTAAAAAGATGCGAATAGATAAAGCCAGAGAACTGCATATATCTTTAGCTAGTTTAAAATATCTTGCAAAAATTTATGCAACAAAGGTCCTAAAAATAGATAATACCGCGGAAGTTTTAGATCTTTACAAATATAATTTAGGCCAGAGGAGACAAACTTTAAATAGAATTTTAAGTCTTACTGATGAAGAAGAGATATTTAGAATTTTTGGTAAAGAGAATATACGCTATTCTGATTTAAATATGTTTGTTTATGCTCAAAATAGCATAATTCCTATAGAGGATCGAAAAAATGTTTTAACTAGATTACAGAGGTTGTTAGCTAAATATTTGGAAATTAAACAAAGTAAAAAAATAAATGTAGATTATTATCAAGAATTTGTTAATAGCGAAATTAGTGTTTTTGATTTTTGTTCAGAAAAAGGAATTTCTGTAGATACTTTACTTGATAAAGCAAGAATTAACAAAGATGCAATTACTTTGAATAGAATAAAGACGGAACTTGCAAAATATAAAGAAAAAGAAAATGGACCGAAAAAAGAATTTTTGACAAAAGAATTTGAAAAGTTATTCACTTGTATAGAAGATGGAATTACAATTAATGGTGTTACCAGGTCTTTTGATTTAATTGATTATTTTGTATATTTTAGACATTTAGATAAACATGATTTTAAAAGCTATATCAAAGATGGTGGAGTAATTGCAAAATTTTTGAAACCATTAAAGTTTTGTTCAAATATTAATGAAGATACAGTTAGAAATTCCATACATGAAGTTGGTTGCAAAAAAGATGAAGCTGGATTTCCTATTCCTGGAACTGGTAGAATTTTGAGAGTAGAAGAACTTGGAAGCATAATAGAATTTATGAAGGATAATGGAATTCCCCTTTATGACCGGTTAGTTAATATAGCTATTAGAAGATATATTGCTGGTACTTTAGAAGTTGGGCCTTTACAAGAAATGGCAAGATAAGGTAAAATAAATTTAGGTGATTCTGGATGTTTACAAAAACTTTAGATAATAAAAGATATCATACCTTAAATTATTATTATCGTACTAAATTTAAGAGTAAAGTAATTAAAGTTAGTTTAAATGGTAATTTTTCATGCCCTAATTATAAAGATGGTGGTTGTATTTTCTGTAGTGGAGGTTCTGGTAATAGTTATCTGAATTTAAGTTTAGAAGAACAATTTAGATTAGTAAAAGTTCCTCTTGATAAAAAGTGGCCTAAGGCTAAGTATATTGCTTATTTGCAAGCTAATACTAATACTTATGCCCCTGTAGAAGTACTTAAGAAAAAATATGCGGAAGCTCTAGCTATTCCCGGAGTGATTGGATTATCGATTGCTACTAGATGTGATGCTTTAAGTGATGAGGTTTTAGAACTTTTAAGTGAATTAAATAAGAAAACTTATTTAACCGTGGAAGTTGGATTACAAACAATACACGAAGAAACGCTTAAATTTATTAGAAGAGGTCATGATTTAAAAAGTTTTGATGAGGCAATAAAAAAGCTTAAAGATAGAGGCATATTTACTGTAGTGCATATAATAAACGGACTTCCTTATGAGACAAAAGAAATGATGATTGATACAGTTAAGCATTTAAATGATTTAGAAATTGATGGTATTAAAATACATATGCTTTATATAATTAAAAATACTGAATTAGAAAGAATTTATCTAAATAAACCATTTCATATCCTTACTAAAGAAGAATATATTGATATTGTTTGTAGTGAGTTAGAATACTTAAACCAAAATGTTGTTATTGAGAGAATTACAGGAGATCCAATTGTAGATGAGTTAGTGGAACCTTTTTGGCTTACGAAAAAATTTGGTGTTTTAAATGATATTGATAAAGAAATGAAAAAAAGAGATATTTATCAAGGAGATAAGTGTTAATCCTTAATAATATCTCTTATTTTATGTTTAATTCTTTGAATTGTATTATCTATTTGTTTAGGTTCACGATTTGTTAGTTTTGCAATAGTTTGATAGTCAAAGTTATTTAACATTAGAGTATATATTTCATATTCGGTTGGAGATAAACTTTCTTTAATTTTTCTTTTTAATTCTTGATAGGATTCCTTTTCAGTAAGATTAGACAAAGGGTCAAATTGAAAATCATCACTTATGCGATCTTTAAGACTATTACCCTCTTCATAATCATAATCAAGAGAAAAAGAATTTTTTAAAAGTTTTGCTTTTTCACCACTATGCTGTTTGATTATTTTTTTTAAACGACGATCTATACATAGAAATAAAAATGTTGATACTTTAGTGTTTTTATCTTCTCTAAAAGAATTTAGAGCATCACTAAAAGCATAATATGCCTCTTGTTCTAACTCTTTTAAATCAATGTTATATTTTTTGGCAATATTATGGTATTTATGTAAAAAAGTATCAACTATATATTTATATTTATCATATAAGATATTTTTAGCATCTTCATTATTTTCTAAAGCTAAGGACATTAATTCTTCTTCATTAAATTCCATAACTACCTCTTTAACATCCCATAAATTAAGATGCCAGCTGATACACTAGCATTTAGAGAATTAATACACCCATACATAGGAATACTTATTATTTCATCACTAACATCACGAACAATACGAGAGACTCCAGAGCCTTCCGCGCCTATTACTAAGACTTTTTTAGAAGCATAATCAATATCTTCATAACTCTTACCATCCATATCCGCGGTATAGATAAAAAAGAAGTTTTTCTTTAATTTTTGTAAAGCATTATTAATATTAGAAACTAAGACGATTTTAACATTATTAATAGCTCCTGCACTAATTTTCATAACCGTATCAGTTACTCTTACACTTCGATTATCAGGAATAATAATTGTTTTGATACCAGCACATTCACAAGTACGAATGATAGCACCTAGGTTATGAGGATCTTCTAGATGATCTAAACATACAATAAAATCTTCATCTAAACAAGCATCTAACTTATAATACTCATAATCATCAATATCAATGACAATTCCTTGATTGTTTTCTTTAACCATTTTATTTAATCTAAATTCAGGAATAAATTCATATTTAATTTTATTTTCTTTTAAATAAGAAATTATATTATTATCTTTAAAGTTTTCTTTTAAATAAACTTTATGGATTTTATTAATATTTGTTTCTTTTAATACATTACGTCCACATACTAACATATTACCAACCTCTTAGGAAAAGTATATCAAAAAACAATAAATTTAGCAAGAATTTTAGATAAAAGAAAAAAGCTCTAAAAGAGCCTAAATTACGATGAAGGGGTCACTTGCACTTCCACTTCCTGTCATCTTTGTATCACTCTTCAGATTTATTACTGGGCGCAAACCAAGCGTGCCGTGCACGGCCCAGTTGCCGAGGTCGCCATTCGAATACACAATGAACACGTAAGCATAACTGCCACCGTAATACGGAGACATTGTCCAATAGTTTTGGTTTGTGTATAAATAATATGTACTATTATTAGTTCCTCCGAAGCCTCCTCCAAATACTACTTCATCACTTGTTATTAATCCTACTGG
>CAOVIS010000005.1:2136-23243 GCA_948543905.1 uncultured Bacilli bacterium | reverse complement strand
AAGCTCATATTCCAGAGGATAGTCATTTATTTGTGGCGAGAGGTGCTATAATATCTAATTTAGAAATAGAGCCTATTAGTTATCAGAACTTAATACAAAAACTAACTAAAATGCAAAATTTTAAAGAAAAAATTAGTTTATCTCTTAAACCATTATTTAAAAGTGAAAAAGAACTTCAAGAATTTCGAAAAAGGCATAATAAAGATAAAGTTAAGATAATTGATATCAAGAAATATTCTGGTAATGCCTATTTAGGCATTGATGCTGGGTCTACTACTGCTAAATTAGTTTTAATTGATGATAATGCTAATATTCTATATGAAGATTACCAATCTAATATGGGGAGCCCTATTGATACTATAAAGAGTATGCTTTTAAAAATGTATGAAGTAAAACCCCCTGATGTAACTATCAGAGTTAGTGGTTCAACTGGTTATGGTGAAGGCTTAATTAAAACTGCTTTTAATCTAGATATTAGTGAGATAGAGACCATGGCTCATACTAAAGCGGCCCAATATTTTGATCCTGATGTAGTATCAATTATTGATATCGGTGGTCAAGATATGAAATATATTAAATTAAAAGATGGCGCTGTCGATACCATTTTACTTAACGAGGCCTGTTCCTCAGGTTGTGGTTCTTTTATTGAAACTCTTGCTAAATCTTTAGATATTTCTTTAGATGAATTTGTCTCTTTAGCTTTAAAATCCAAATCACCAGTCGACCTTGGTAGTAGATGTACAGTTTTTATGAATTCTAAAATTAAACAAACTCAAAAAGAAGGACGTACCCTCGGAGATATTTTTGCAGGGCTTTCTTATTCTGTAATTAAAAATGCTTTGCAAAAAGTCATGAAAATAAGAGATATTGATACTTTAGGTGATAATATAGTAGTCCAAGGAGGAACATTTTTAAATGATGCTGTTTTAAGAGCTTTTGAAATAATTACAGGCAAAAATGTTAAGAGACCTTCAATCGCTGGTTTAATGGGCGCCTATGGTATAGCTTTAATAGGAAAAGAAACCTACTTAGAAAGTAGTGAAGAAAACATTTCCTCTCTTTTAAATCCCTGTGAAATACTTAATTTAGAGCCTAAAATTATGCATACAAGATGTGGCCGATGCTCTAACAATTGCGCTCTTACCATAAGCAGTTTTGACCAAAAGAAATTCATTAGTGGCAATCGTTGTGAACGTGGGTCTGGTAATAATGGTTCTTACAATCTTCTTCCTAATATGTATCAATATAAATATGATAGATTATTTAATTATAAACCTCTTGATATAGAAGAATCATCTCGTGGCGAAATAGGTATTCCAAGAGTTCTTAATATGTATGAAAATTATCCTTTTTGGTATACTCTTTTAACCAATCTAGGATTTAGAGTAATTTTATCTGATCATTCAAGTCGCAATCTGTTTTTAAAAGGAATTGAATCTATTCCTTCTGAGTCTGCCTGTTATCCTGCTAAACTTGTTCATGGTCATATTATGAATTTAATAAATAAAGGTGTTAAAACAATATTTTATCCTTGTATTATGTATGAAAAAAAAGAATTCAAAAACTCTGATAATCATTATAACTGTCCTATTGTTACTAGTTATTCCGAAGCTATAAATCTAAATATTTTAGAATTAAAAAAAGAAAATGTTAAATTTTTAAATCCTTTCTTACCTCTAGAAGATGATAAATTATGTGATGTTTTATATAATTTACCAGAGTTTAAAGAATACCATTTCACTAAAAAGGAATTAAAGAAAGCTATTAATCTAGCAAGCTTAGAACATAAAAAATTTCGGGAAGATATTATTAATAAAGGTAAAGAGTTTTTAGAATATATAAATACTCATGATCTTCATGCTATAGTTTTAGCTGGTCGTCCTTATCATTTAGATAAAGAAATCAATCATGGTATTGATACATTAATTAATAGTCTAGGTCTTGCAATTCTTACGGAAGATAGTATTTGTTATGATGCTAGTGATATGTCACTTCGTGTTGTCGATCAATGGAGTTATCACTCAAGAATATATCGAGCTTGTGATGTTGTTGTTAAAAATCCTAGACTTGAACTTGTTAGTTTAAATTCTTTTGGCTGTGGCTTAGATGCTATTGTAATTGATCAAGCTGAAGAAATTATGCGCCAAAATAATCGTTTATATACTGTAATCAAGATTGATGAAACAACTAATTTAGGTGCAATAAAAATAAGACTTCGTTCTCTTTTATCTTCCATGAAAAAAAGAACCAATAAACTAGAATATGAGCCTTTTATTTATGAAAAAAATCCTTTTAAAAAAGAAATGAAAAAAGATCATACTATTTTAGTTCCCGATATGTCTCCTCATCATATTCCACTTTTAATTAAAGCTTTTGAAAGTGATGGCTATAAAATAGATTTTTTAAGGAGTATGACTGATGAAATGCTTGATAATGGGCTAAAGTATGTTAATAATGATGCCTGTTATCCTTCCTTAATTGTAATTGGCCAACTTATAAGTGCCCTAAAAAGTGGTAAATATGATTTAGCTAAAACCACTGTTTTAATAACTCAAACTGGTGGTGGTTGTCGTGCGACTAATTATATTGGCTTAATTAGAAAAGCTCTAAAAGATGCTGGCTTTAATGTTCCCATTATCTCTTTTAATATGAGTGGCCTTGAAAAAGAACAAGATTTTAAGCTTACTCTACCAATTATCCATAAACTTTTAATGGCAATTATTTATGGTGATTTATTGATGAAATTACTATTTGCCACTAGACCTTATGAAAAAAACAAAGGTAATACCGCAAAAGTTTATCACAAATATTATAAAATATGTGAAGATTCAGTCTTAAAAGGAAGTTTTAAAGAATTTAAAATTAATATAAAAAATATAATTGCTGAGTTTAATAGTATTCCTATTACAAATGAAATTAAACCAAAAGTCGGAATAGTAGGGGAAATTCTCATAAAATATCATTATTTTGGTAATAATTATTTAGTAGATACTTTAGAAGCTGAAGGTGCTGAAGTAATTGCTCCTGAATTAATGGGATTTGTTAAATATTCTGCCATCGATCATGTCATTAAATATGAATTATTACATCTTAATAAAACATATGCTCTAGTTGCTGATAAATTTTTAAAAATAATTGATTTCTATGAAAATGCTGTTCGTAAAAGTTTAGAAAATACGCGATTTATGCCAACGACTAATATTCATCATTTGAAAGAAAATGTTAAAGGTGTAATATCTACAGGTAATCAAACTGGAGAAGGATGGTATTTAACTGGTGAGATGATTGAATTAATTAAAGAAGGAGTTTCTAATATTATTTGTGTTCAACCATTTGGCTGTCTTCCTAATCATATTGTTGGTAAGGCTGTTGTAAGACGAATTAAAGAATTATATCCTCATGCTAATATTACCGCGGTGGACTATGATCCAGGTGCTAGCAAAAGCAATCAAATTAATCGCATTAAACTTATGCTTAGCATTGCTAAAGAAAATATTAAAGAAAAAAAAGAATTATAATATTTTAGTTTAGTAATTCGCTAAACCTTAGATTTTAACTTGATTTATTATTAGAAATAACTTAAAATATAAATAGTAGAGGAGAGCTCATTATGAAAAAAAATTTAAAATATATTTTCTTAACTATCTTAATTATAACTTTAACTGGCTGTTTTTCTAAAGATAAATTAAGCAATGACAATGTTTACACTACTATCTATCCCATAAACTATTTAACATCCTATTTATATGGCGATATAAAAAATGTCAGTAGTATTTATCCTGCAGGGGCCGATGTTACAACTTATGAATTAACTAAAAAGAAAAAAGAAACTTATGAAAAAGGAGCTCTATTTGTTTACAATGGTTTAACTAATGAAAAAAGTCTTGCTAAAGAATTCATCAATAATAATAAAGATATGCTTCTAATTGATGTATCTCAAGGCCTAAATTATGAGTATGCAATTGAAGAATTATGGCTTAGTCCCAATAATTATTTAATGTTTGCTAAGAATATTAAAAACTATTTAATTGAATATACTACTAGTAAAACAGTTATTGATAGTATTGAAAAAAATTATCGTGAATTAGAAGAAAAATTATCTTTTATGGATGCTGAACTTCGTGATATTGCTAGTACTGCTGTCTTTGATGGTAACTACACTTTAGTTGTATCTTCTTCCAAACTTAGATTTCTAGAAAAATATGGTTTTGAAGTAATAGTCTTAGATAGTAAAGAACTAAATACTACTAGTATTAAAAGCAATTTTAAAAATTCCAAATATAAAGACATTTATTTATGTAATACTGATCCCAAAACTGATTTAATAAAACAACTTGAAAGTGAATATAAAGCTAATATTATTACGGTTAATACCCTTACAACTTTAAGTGATAACGAGGTTCAAAATAATGAAGATTATTTAACTATTATGACTTCTCTAATTGATAATATAAGAAATACTGCTTTAAGTTAAATATAATAGGCATCTTGAGTATTTTCAAGATGTCATTTTTATGATAAAATTAATTTACATGGAGATGATTATTATGTTTGAATATATGGGAGATAGATTATCTAAAGCTATTAAAAATATTAGGGGGCTAGGCACTATTACTGAAGAAAATATTAGTGATGCCATGCGGGAAATTAGACTTGCTCTATTAGAAGCCGATGTAAATTTTCAAGTTGTTAAAGAATTTGTAGCCACAGTTCGTGATAAAGCTTTAGGCATGGATGTTAGAAAAAGTTTAAAACCCGATGAATTATTTATTAAAATTGTTAAAGATGAATTAGTTTCTCTCTTAGGTGGGGACTATGTTCCTTTAAAAGTAAATAATGGACCAACTATTTTAATGCTTTGTGGTCTTCAAGGAAGTGGTAAAACAACTACTGCAGGTAAACTTGCTTGTTATCTTCGTAAAAAGCATCATAAAAAACCTTTGTTAGTCGCTTGTGATATATATCGTCCTGCAGCTATAGAACAATTAATGGAAATTGGCAAAAGTATAAATGTTCCTGTATTTACTAAAGGCAAAATTAGAAATTATTAATGAGGCTCTCGTATATGCTAAAGAAAACGATCTTGATTATATTATTATTGATACCGCGGGACGTTTACAAATAGATGATAAGTTAATGCAAGAGTTAAAAGAAATAGAAGATGCTATCAAAATTGATGAAACTATTTTAATAATTGATGCTATGATGGGGCAAGATGCAATTAATGTTATTAATGGCTTTAATGATTCTCTTAAGCTTACAGGTACAATTTTAACTAAACTTGATGGTAATACAAAAGGCGGGGTTGCCTTATCAGTTAGACATTTAACTTCTATCCCTATTAAGTTTGTTGGTGACTCTGAGCATATGGATGGCTTAAGAGAGTTTTACCCCGAGGTTATGGCCAATCGTATTCTTGATATGGGTGATATTTTAGGCATTGCTGAAAAAGTAGAAAACTTAATAAGTGAAGATGAAGCTAAAGATCAAATGACCAAAATGAAAAAAGGTAACTATAATCTTGAAGATTTTATGGCTAATTTAAAACAAATAAAAAAATTAGGGCCTTTAGAGAATATCTTAAAAATGCTTCCTGGTGCTCGCAAAATGGGTTTAAATAACGTATCTATTGACCAAAAAGAAATTGCTCATGTTGAAGCTATAGTAAGTTCTATGACCAAATATGAACGCCGTCATCCTGAGATTTTAAAAGCAAGTCGCAAAGTTCGCATTGCTAAAGGAAGTGGTCGCAGTGTTGAAGAAGTAAATAGATTATTAAAACAATTTGAACAAATGAAAACCATGATGAAACAAATTAGCTCAGGTAATATGAAACTACCATTTTAAGGTGAAATAAATGTATTTTATAATTCTTTTATCTATCTTCGAATTTGTATTTTACACCTTTTTTATGGTATTAGTAAGTATTATAAATATCAAAAGTATATTTTTAAAAACTACTTTAACATATTTATCTTTATTTTTAGTAAGTTTAATTTTATATTTCTTATTAAGAAATATTTTAAAAAAAATAAATATGCCTCCAGAAAAAAATCTTTATCTAATTCCTATTTTAAATGTTGTTATTAGTTTTACTATTGCTACACTTCTTGTAAAATTATTTCCTAAAAATATAGGTACTAGCATGATTGCTTTACTTATCTATATGAGCTTAATTTATTATGGCATTTTAATAAACTTAATTATTTGTATTCTAAATTTCTTTTTAACAAAATCATCAAAATCTAGGGAAAAAACCTAAATTGGGTATTTTCATAAAATACACTAGAAAGGAAAGTGTATTAAATTGAAAATTAATAATAATCGTGATTTTGAATCTATGGAAGCAGGCTCATACTTTAGTGCTCAATCAGGAACTAATGAACCAACTAATAATATGAGTATGAATATGGGTATGGATTATGGATGTTGTAGTGCAATGCCTAATATGATGGGAGATACTATTCCAGGAGTTGTATGTCCACCAGTTTATGAATGCCCAAGAGAAACTGTATGCCATAGATATATATGTCATGAAGTACCTCATATTATGCCTTGCAATACTAGAATCATAAATCATCACATTTATCGCCATACTTATACTCCAACTTATTCATGCTGTGAAGAAAACGAAGTTGAAAACGTGTACGAAAGAAGATGCTGCTAATCTTCTTTTTTTCTTCATAAAAACTTGCACAAATAAAAAAAATATGCTAAACTAAATTTAGTAGAGCATTAGTTCTCTTAATGCCTACAAATTGGTTTTTGTGACATTAACTTCTATCTTATTCACATGAATAACAATAAAAGTTGATGCCATTTTATTTTGCCTAATAAGGCTTTTTATAAAGTTTAAAAACTTAACTATTACCATAGGCAAAACTCCTTTCTAAAAACTTTCGTCTTTGAAAGGGAGGTTTGTGTCATTGTAATAGTAGACATCAAGAGTATTCTAACGCTCTAAGAACACTATAGCAAAAGTTTACAATTTGGTCTAGTAAAAACAATATATTTATTTATAAAATTTAGGACTATCAGTTTTACCTAAAAGATAATCAGCACTTATATTATATTTTTTACAGATAGTGTACAAAAAGGGTAAGGCAATAATATTTTTACCATTTTCATAATTAGCTATAACTGGCTGTTCAGTATTTAAAATGTTAGCTAATTTGTTTTGTGTTAATTTATTATCTTTACGAAATTCTTTTAATCTAAATTATTAATCTCACAACAAATATCGTTATATTGAATTTTATTTGTAAAGCCAAACAAATAATCTAAAGAAACATTAAAATAATTACTTAAAGTATTTAAATGCTTTAATGGTATAACTTGATATTCATTTTCATACATACAATATAAATTTTGATTTATATTTAATAATTCAGCTACTGTTTTTTGAGTAATGTTATTTTTTTCACGTAGATTTTTCAATTTTTTAACATATTCCATACATTTCACCAATGATATTCTCTCATTAATTCAAAAATAATAACATCAAACATCATAAATGCCGATATTTTTCTTGACTTTTAATATAAGAAATAATATAATAAAACTATAAATGATAAATTTCTAATATAATTGAGCGCTCATTATTTAGAACTAGAGGAAGGGAATAAATAATGAAATTAGAGAAAATAAAAAATCATAAAAAAATAATAATCGGAGGATTGATAACAGTAGGCATAATAACAACACTAATATTAACAACATCAAAAGCCAAGTATAAAAATATAGAGACTTTAGACTTAGTTAATGGAACTATTAATTATACACCAGCAGATATCGATTTAGTAGCCATTCAAATAGAAAATGAAGCAGGTGAATATGAAGCAACAAACACTGTTCCAGTTAGTGGCTATACTCTAAACGACAAATCATATTGTAACGTTAATGGCACTAAAGACACAAGTATAACCCTAACTTATGAAAATGGTTTAATTGGTATAAGTGATATAACCAAAAGAACTAAATGTTATTTGTATTTTGATAAACAAACAATCCCACCAACAGTAGAAACTATTGTAGGAGATACAACAAATATCGAAGAGAAAATAGAGTTTACAGGAATAGCAACAAGTACAGATACTGGAATATATAGTGCCCCAGATGATTATGGAACAAGTTATTATTTTAGAGGAGTAGAAGATAAACTAAATAACTGGGTAAAATTTGCAGGCTTCTATTGGCGTATCATTAGAATTAATGGCAATGGAACAGTAAGAATGATATATCAAGGTGAGGCCAATGGAGCAGTTTCAGATTCCAATAAAACAGGAACAACAACTGCAATAAATGGAAAATATCAATATAATTCGATATATCCATATATTTCATCAGATAATGATAATGCATATGTAGGATATATGATTAGTATAAATTCTGGGAATTCAGATAGTTATATTGAAGCACATAAAAATTTATATGATAGTAATGCCAAAGTTGAAGTGGATAAATGGTATAAGACAAATATAGAAGATAAAAAATTTGGAAATTATGTAGATGTGAATACTGGATTTTGTAATGATCGTGAAATAGCAAAAGGGCATTCAAATTATATTGGTGGTGGATATGGTAAAGGAAAAACTGTGTATAATCCAGCTGATAGGTTATGGGCAACAAATTTAGAAAGTTTAAAATCAATTCAGACTCCAACATTACAATGTGCAAATAAGGGTAGAGATTTGTTTACAGTAAGTAATGCAGATGAAGGAAATAAGAAGTTAACATATCCAGTAGGATTAATAACAAGTGATGAGATAACATTTGCAGGTGGATTTGGTACCCTAAGCAATTCAACATATTATCTATACACAAATCAAAATTATTGGACAATGTCTCCATTTAGTTATAATTCTAGTGCTAGTGTTTTTTACGTCTATATTGATGGTCGTATTACCCCTTGCGATGTTGATGTTTATGGAGATGTCAGTTTTCGCCCTGTCATAAATTTACGTGCAGATACGCATTTTACAGGTGTTGGTTCAGAAAGTAATCCATTTGTTGTAGTTTACAGTTAAAATAAAAATATGACATTAACAAAAAAGTTGATGTCATTTTAAACTTATGGCACAAATATATGGCACAATTATAAAAAAAACATGATAACCTCATGTTTTAGTTCAAAATTATTGGTAGCGGGAGAGGGGATTGAACCCCCGACCTACCGGGTATGAACCGGTCGCTCTAGCCAGCTGAGCTATCCCGCCGTAATCAATTAACATTAATAATATATCAGGATTTCCCCTTAAAGTCAAGAAAAATTCTATACTTTAGTTGTGTTTTTTTCTAAAATAAATTATAATGATTATTAGTTATATTGGTGGTGATTATGTGAATTCTGATAATATTGGTAAATTTATTTTGGAACTCCGAAAAGCAAATAATATGACTCAAAAAGAATTAGCCGATAAACTATTAGTTACTTCTCAAGCAGTATCTAAATGGGAAAATGGTCGCGGCATTCCGGATATTGAAATGTTAAAGAAATTGAGTGATATTTTTGAAGTTGACATAAACGATATTTTAGAAGGAGCAGAACTTAAGAAAAATAAGCCAAATAAAAAAAGAATTTTTATATTTATTATAAGTATTTTATTTATAATTATTGCTTTACTAGTTATCTTAAAATTCAAAAATAATAATGATTTTAATTTTAAATCTATTGCTTCTGATAATGATTCTTTTACAATTAAAGGAGTAGTTGCTTTCAACAATAAAAAGAAATCAATTTATATATCGGATGTTAATTATGCTGGTAATGATGAAGCTGAATATAAAAATATTGAATGTATTTTATATGAATCTGTAAATAATATCGAGAAAAAAATTAGTACTTGGGGAAAGTTAGATTCCAAAAAAGAGAATTT
Source organism: uncultured Bacilli bacterium (assembly GCA_948543905.1). Next base: position 13,368 of record CAOVIS010000005.1, on the reverse strand, counting down.
AAATTATTTATCAGAACTTTTAAAAGAAGTCGAATTTAATATTGATAATTATGATTGTAGCTGTACCACTACAGCTTGTAATAATCTTCATTTAATAATAAATGCTCTAAACAAAGAAAATAAAGTAATAACTTACAATATTCACTTGCAAATGAATGAGTCTTGTTCTAATGAATAAGGCTTTTTACTTTATAAAAAAAAGAGGTTATTCCTCTTCATGGTTACACTCGCATTTCTTATCATGTTTACAATCACAAGCTTCGCACTCACAAGTATTCTCTTCCAAATTAGATTCTTCTTCATCACTTTCCAAAATAGATATAGCACTAGTTGGACAAGTATCTATTGCATTTTTTAAATCTTCACTCTCTAAATTATCTTGATTTATAGCTTTACTGAGTCCTTCATCATTAAAAGCAAAATGTTCTGAATCAATTGCTACGCAAGCTCCACATCCAATGCAAGCATCACTATTTACTTTAATTTTTTTCATCATACTTTTTTCTCCTTAATAACTCAATTATAACAAAAGTTTTACTAATTGAAAAGATAATTGTTTTCAAAAGCTAAAAAATATGCTAAAATTAACTTGGTGGTAATATGAAAACACGTATGGAAAAGTATTACGATGAAGAAGGAGTAAGTACATTACTTCGCGAACAAAAAAATGTTAATCTTTACGAAAATATTAATAATATCGAAGTTGATGATTATCGTATTGATACCAATGCAACGGTAATCGATAACAATGCTAAAGATATAGATGTTGAAAGAATAAAAAGAATCCTTGATACCAAATATAATAAAGAGCCAAAAAGAAGAAGCATAGCTATAGATATAGAAGAAGAAACTCCTAATATCAGTTTGGATGAAACAAGAGAATACGATATTAATGCAATCTTAGAACAAGCCAGGAGTGAAAAAGAAGTTGACTATGAAAAAGAAAGATTAAAAAAAATTCGTGATACTCAATTTGATATTCTAAATAGCCTTGATATTGATAAAACAGAAGAAAAGACATCAAATACTTCTGAGGTTCCTAAAAAAGAAGAAAATAGTGAACTAATGGAGTTAATAAACACTATCACAGCTCATGAACTAATTCCTAAAAAAGATAATAAAGAATTAGATCCCTTAGATATTTTAACTGATTTAAAAGGCAATGATGATACTATTATTGTAGGTGGTGCTCATGAAGAAGAAAGTATTAATGAGACTTCACCAATTATGTCCTTAGAAGAGGCTAAAAAAATCGCTCCAGAAATCAAAAAAGAGGAAGAAACTAAAAAAGAAGATTTGAGTGATTTAACAAGTACCCTACAATTTACCCAAAGTGATTTTGATGATTTTAATGATTTAAAAAAAGAAGTAAAATCAAATAAAGCTTTAATTTATGTAGTTATTATTTTAGTAAGCCTTGTCTTAATAGCTGGTTTAATAATATTTTTAAACAAATTTTTAAATCTTTCTTTATTCTAAAGCATATATTTTAGTATGAAAGCTAAATTTAAAAGTAAATGTCAATATAAAGATAAAAATTTTGGTAGAATAATATTTATTACTATCTGTTTTATTGGAATATTTACATTTTTTTTATTATCTAAATTTAACGGGAATATTAAAGAAAATTTACTTAATATAAGTGAATCAGAAATTAAAAGAGTAACTTATAGTCTAATTACTGAGAAAATAAACAATAGTGTTTTAAATAAAAATACTCTTGATGACATCTTAATTATTAGCAAAAATAAAAAAGATGAAATATTATATGTAAGCTTTAACTTAGATAAAGCATATAAAGTTTTAGATAATGTTTCTAATATCTTAACTAACTCTCTAAAATCACTCGAAAATGGTTCAATTGCAATTGGTTATTTAGATCCCAAAATGAGTCATAAAGCGGGAGGTCTTATTTTAAATATCCCTTTAGGCAATAGTCTTAATAATAATTTATTTTTCAATTTAGGCCCTAAAATTCCTCTCAAAGTCAATTTTATTGGCTCCATTCTTACTAATTTAGAAACTAAAATTACCAATTATGGTCTTAATAATGCTTTAGTAGAAGTTTTTGTTTATATTGAATTTTCTCATAATATAGTTGGACCTTTTGGAAATCGTGAAATAAACTTTAAATATGATGCCATAATTGCTTCAATGATGATTGAAGGAGAAGTTCCCAGTTTTTATAATGGTGTAATTGAAAGTAGTAGTAATCCATTAATTAAAAATTTAGATTAAACATAGAATTAAGTGGTGATTAAATGAATTTTTTACTTATTTTAAAAGGTTTTATTGTAGGACTTGGCAAAATTATTCCTGGTGTTAGTGGCTCAATGCTTGCAATTACGCTAGGAGTTTATGAACATTTATTAGAAGCTGTAACTAATTTTTTTAATAATAAAAAAGAAAATTTAAAATTTTTAATAAATTTTGGACTTGGCGTTATACTTGCTATCATATTTTTTAGTAAATTAATTCTTTTTTTATTAGATAACTATTATTATGAAACTATGTATTTATTTTTAGGATTAATAATTGGTACTTTTATTCCTTTTACCAAAAACTTAAGTTTAAATTTTAAAAATGTTTTAATTTTTATCACTATAACTAGTTTGATGATTCTTTTATCTTTTAATAAAACTACATCCAATTTTCTTTTTACTGGTTCATTTTTAAATTATTTATATACTATTTTTCTAGGTATGATAGATGCTTTTACTTCAGTAATCCCTGGAATTAGTGGTACAGCTATATTTATGCTTTTAGGAGTATATGAGTATATTTTAACCATTTTAGGAAGTCTCTTTAGTTTAATTTTTATATTTTATGGAATTGGTGTAATTATTGGAATAATATTAGTTTGTTATTTAATGAATTATCTCTTTAAAAAAGCTCGAAATATCACTAATTGGCTTATTTTTAGCTTAATGTTTTCCTCAATTTTACTTCTTTTAATGAGCATAGCATCAACTCTAAATATTTACCTATGTTTATTTCTTTCGTTTGGGCTTATAATTGGCGTTTTTCTTGACAAATAATTAACATAAAAAATTTGACAGTATTGCCATTTTATGATAAAATAAAGCATGCTTTGGAGGGGAAGACTATGGAAAACGCCAAGAAAACTATGCAACATAATGATTTTGAAACGTTAAAGAAAACCTTAGGTGTTGAACGTACAACTATAAATAGAGAAAAAACAACTACTGAAAAACAAACATCTTCTACTCCTAAACCAAAAAAAGACTATCATAAAATCACTACCGAAATGTATGCCCATCGTGAAAATATTTTAAAGGGTGGGGAAATACCACTTGAACTTGCTCAAGATATCCATGAAATAATTGAAACTGGTAATATCCTAGAATTATTAAATAGTTTCGATCAAAGTAGTAATCCTAAATCAAATAAATATACCTTTATTTCTAAGCCTGGTAAAAGAGTAGCCCAAAAAGAATCTAAATTTGTTTTAAATCGAGATTTATCTAAGCTATTTTCAGGAACAACAGGAGTTTTAATAAGTGCTACTGCCGCGGTTTTAGCTTGTGTAATTTTATTTAGTGCTTATCATAAAAATAATACTGGAAAGGCAAAATATAACCCCAATGTTGCTTTTTCAGAAGAGTTACTAGTTTATCCTTTTTCAATAAGTGAATTTGATTTAACAATGATATTCAACGTTTTATCAACTGATGATAAAATAAATTTTTTATTAAAATACTATCATATTTCTTATGCCGATTTTGAAAATATTAGTTTGAATCATGATATCCCTTATATTCCAAGCGATACTATAGAAACTCAAGAATTCGATTATAGATTATTTACTGTAACCTTTAATTCCCTTAGTATAGAAAATCGCCTAAACTATCTTGAGACTTATTACCATTTAAGTTTTAGTGATTTAGCATGCACTTTAGAGTTGCCTCAAGCTCGTATGGCCACAGATCAAGATCACATTTGTTTTGCGAATATCTATAATGCCCTTAGTCCTGCAAGAAAAATAAATTATATGTTAGAAGAACTAAATATTAGTTACCTTGATTTTGAATATCTAGTATCAAATTCATTAGAAGAAGCTCAAAAATTAGGAATAAATGCAAATATCTATGAAGTTTTAAAAAATTATTTTAGTGCTTTATCTCTAGATAATCGTCTTACCTTTATTTTATCTGAGACTAATTTATCTTATGAAGAATTTGAGAGTATTGCTAAGAGTGAAGAACTTGCTTTAAGTATGGGTTATACTAAAGCGGAATACATTATTTTACATGTAATTTATGAAGCCATTGAAGAAGCTATCTTTAATGAATTACTTTCTACTCTAAATTTAACTTATAATCAGTTTTATAAAACTGTCCAAGGTATTTTAGCTGAGGGTGGAGCTTATAGTTATCGTGAGGCTTTTGCGATTACTACTGTTATGTTAAATCGTACTATCGATACCGGTTATATTAATTCTGTTAATGCTCTTTATGGTCCTGGCGCCGGCCGTAGTATTTACTATCAAGCTATAAAACCTGGCCAATTCCAAGTATATGATAATGGCTCATACAAAAAATATACAGATATTAAAAGTTATCCTGGTTATCAAGCTATAATTGATTGTTTAAAAGCCTTTATTCTTGATCCAAGTAACAGGATGCATAACTATAAAGAATTTAGAAGTAATGGTACTACCTCATTTAGTAATATTATGTTTACTCCTACTGGTAATAGATATGATATTCCGCTCACACCAGGAAAAATTCGTTTACCAGAATTTACACTTTCTAGAACTTTAGAAAACTCTCTTAGACGTTAACATTTAATGAAAAGGGGTTTTTATGACAACAGAATTTTGTAAGTTTTTAAAAAATTTATATGATAAACTAAAAAAGAGGGTATTATAACTAAAAATGCCAGTACATCTAAAGAAAAAGTAGCCATTATTTTAGCATACACTGAAAAAATATCCGAGGTAGCAGATAAATCTTTAATAAATAAAGAATATTTAAGCAGAATAAAAGCCTTATATTATAACCGCTACATCATAAAAGAAAGTGAAATACCCGACTCTTATTTTGAATTTTTAAGTAAAAGATATTTAGAAGAAGGGTACGACTATTTAGACTTAATAAACCCTGAAACTGAAATCGAAAAAGAAGCTCGAAAAATGCATGTTGCAGAAATTATTAATGACTCTATTTCTTCTTTAGATGTTTGGTTAAATTATTTAATGAGTCCTGACTCCGATTATCTTCCCCCCCTTGGGCTAAAGTGTGGGCTTTTATGGGCGTATTAGATATTGGCACAAAAAATAAAGATACTGCAAATTTTAATAGAAGAACTAAAGAAACAGTCGCTCCATTTGTGAGTTTAAATTCTGAAATATTAGGCAAAAGTGTTGAATACTTAAAAATGCATTTAAAATTAATTCCTGAAAAATATCCCAATGCTGAAATAAAAAGATTAGCCAGTACTGAAAGTTTTTTCCAAATATATGGCAAATTATTAAGTAAAAAAATCAGTATAACACCTAAAGATAATAATGGTATATGGGTAAAATATCCGCAAAATAATAAAGATGCTGCTCTAAAATTATATGAAAGTTTGCAAGAATATGATACTGGATGGTGTACTGCAACAAGTAAAGAAATTGCTCTAAATCAAGTTTGCGGTGGAGGATCCTATCTTGGTGGTGATTTTTTTGTATATTATAGTACAGATGAAAATGGCGAATATAAAATTCCTCGTCTTGCTATAAGGATGAATAAAAGTAAAATAGGTGAAATAAGAGGAATAGAAGATAACCAAAATATTGAACCAGCAATGCTAGATATTTTAAAAGAAAAACTAAAAGAATTTCCAGATAGTAAGGAATATGAACAAAAGTGAGTGATATGCAACTTCTTACTAAATTATACAATAAGTTTCAAACAAATCAAGAATTATCCTGTGAAGAATTAAAATTTTTATATGAAATAGATAACAATATTCAAGGATTTGGATATGAAAAAGATCCACGCATAAATGAAATAATAAAATACCGTAATAAAAGAAAAGATTTAGCTAATATCTTTAGCTGTTCATTAGAAGAAATTGGTATCGCTCCTGAAAGTATAAAAGAAAAAAAATTATCTATTATTATGGTAATTTAAATTTAAGTAATCTAACAAGCGCTAAAGACTTAGTTCTGCCTATTATAATTGGCGGTGATTTAGATTTAAGTGGTCTAACAAGTGCCAAAGGTTTAGTTTTACCTGAACATATTGAAAGTGGTCTATATTTAGACGACCTAATAAATGCCAAATACTTAAGTTTACCTCAAACTATCGGTGGAGACTTAGGCTTAGGCAAACTAACCAGTGCTGAAGGTTTAATTTTACCTAAAACTATAGGTGGTGATTTGTATTTAGACAATTTAACAATTAATGATTTATTAGATATAGAATTACCAGTAAATGTTTCTAATATTATATTAAAATCTGGTACTTATAAGTTAACAGAACTAAAGAATTTAATTGCCATCCAAAAAAAAAAGAGCTTTATTAAATAAAAAAGAAGAATTATCTAATATATCTCGTGAAAATAATTTAAATTCTTCTGAAAATCCTCGTAAATAACTTGCATTTTTCCGCCTTTTGTGTTAAATTATAAATAAGCACGAAGGTGTTTTTTAATTTACAAAAATTTATGAGGTGAAAGATATGGCAAAAACTGAAGTGGAAGCTTCTAAAAAAGCAAAAAAGAACGAGACAAAAAATGAAACTAAAGAAAAAGAAACAGTAGTAGAAAAAGCTTTAGACAAGAAAACTGTTGAAAAAAAAGTTGATAAGAAAGACAAAAAAAAGAATAGAGATACTAAACCTAAGAAGAAATCTGAAAAAGTAAAAAAAGAAACATACTTTGAAGGTTTAAAAAGTGAAGTATCTAAAGTGAAATGGCCAAGTAAAAAAGAAGTAATGAAATATACATTTGCAACAATTTTACTAGTATTATTCCTAGTTGGTTTCTTTCTATTGATGTGGTTATTTATGACCTTTATTACGGGGGTGTTTAAATAATGGAAAAAGAGTGGTATGTAGTTAATACCTATAGTGGACATGAAGCAAAAGTAAAAGAAAAACTTGAAGCAAAAGTTGAATCTATGGGCTTACAAGATTATATTTATCGTATTATTATACCTGAGACTACCGAAGTTGAAGTAAAAGATGGAGTAAAAAAAGAAAAAAAGAAAAAGATGTTCCCAGGATATGTTATTGTGGAAATGGTTATGAGTGATGAGGCATGGTATATTGTTCGTAACACTCCAGGAGTAACAGGTTTTATCGGATCTTCTGGAAAAGGAGCTAAACCAACTCCATTACTTCCTAGTGAAATAGATAAAATTCTAGCTAACATGGGCATGAGTCGTGTTAATATCGAATCAGAACTTGCTGTAGGGGACAAAGTATCAATTGTTGATGGACCATTTAAAGGCATGATAGGTCATATTGACAGTATTGATTTAGAAAACAATCGTTTAAATGTTTTAATTGACTTATTTGGGCAAGAAACACCTGTTGAAGTTGAAGTATATCAAGTAAATAAAGCTTAAATGGATTTAATAATAGAATTCTTAAGTAAAAAAATATTTGATTTTTTACTAAAAGAAAGAGAACGCTTAAGGGTGTCTCATACTTTAATTTTTAACCGTTATAATAAAGAAGAAGCCTACTTTATAGTATCTTCTCTAAGACCTTATAATGTTTATGATCATTATATTTATAACAAAAGAAGTAATACTTTTAATTTAATTAGTAAAGAGGAATTACTAGAATTAATGGCTAAAGGCTACAAATCCGCGGACAAAATTCCTAATTTAAAACGTCAAAAAGAAGTGCTTTAACCCACTTCTTTTTCTAATTTTTGTAATTGTTCTTTAGATAAACCCGTAACTTCTGAAATATATTTAACATTATCACCATGTCTGAGCATATTTTGAGCTACCTCTTTTTTACCTTCTAGCCCATAAATACGTTTATCCCAGTATCTATCGTCTAGATATTTTAAGTTGGTATCACTGTTGTAATAAAAATCTAACCATTCATTTAGATCCATAAGAATTTTGTCTCCTTCTGCGATTAAACATCGCTCTTCATAACTATTTGCTCCTATAAATTTTAAGTATTTTATAAATCTCTTATCTCCATTGTAAGGTTTATTACCTACATTGTCAAGTAAAATATAATCTTGGGTAATATTTCTGTTTATTTCTTTGGTATATTTTATATCTTCACTTATTCCTATTCTATCTTCACTGATAAAATTTATTTGGGTTGTTTTACTTAGAGTGTTATATGCTTCACCTATTTGTAATTCACTTGTATATATCCTCATAACATAATAATCACTTTTTAACTCTGTTTCTTCATTATATACTTTATACATTTCGATATCGGTAATAGTATTATCATATTTAACTAATAAATCACTTCTAACAGCTTTGTTAAAGTAATCTATTTTATCTAATACTGCTTCATACTTAACATCTAACTTATTTTTTAAATAACCTTTTTGGTATCCATTATAACATTCTAATATGTCTTCTAAAAATCTTCTATTTTCTTCTTTACCAAATGTTTCTTTAAATAATAAATCGTCTGTTAAGGGCACAAAATACTTTCCTCGTTTATCTAAAAATTTTTCATATTTTTCTTTTGTTTGTAACATTTTAAATCCTTTCTAAAAATGTTTCTCGGAAGTGGTGGTGTCATTATAAAATAAGGAAAAATAAAAAGCAAGCGATTCGACAACCCTCGACAAAACTTATCATTTTTCGCTATAAAAAAAGCCACCGTAGTGACCTTTTTTAGCAAACACAATCAACAAAAGTATCAGAAAGACATCTAATTGCACATAAGCAATCACAATCCATTGTAAAGAAAGAATTAGTTGCAATATATGGATTTAAGCTAGTAGTATCAGGATTATCAGCTAAAACTCTAAAAGTACAACAATTTCCTTCAATTTTTTCCACCCTAAATACTCTAGAACACTCAGCACTTTCTGTACCAGTGCAAGTTACTGTAGTATCTTTAGTTGTAGGCATACTCCAAGGAGTGCCATTACCACAACAAGTATAAAGCATAACTGGTCTTGTATTGCAAATTAAGCAATTAGATCCGCCTCCTAAAACAGGTCTATCACAAGCATCTAAGCAAGTTTCAGGACAAGCATTTTGTTGTAAAACCAAAATGATACTTAAAATTTCATTAATACAATTGCCACTTGCATTATTATCGCATGATTTCATTATTATTCACCCTTTCATGTATTTCACTATTAATTTATGAAAAATAATCTAAATTGTGACTTTTAAAGAGTCTTTTTTTTTCAAAATATTTATGTTATAATTTAAAAAATAAACTTATTTAAATAAGTATAAATGGTGGTTTCATGAAAAAATATATATTTATAAATATTGGTGGACGAAATACTCGTCTTGAAATTAATGAAGAATTAGACAAATTACTAAGAAGAACTTTAAAAGATAAATATGTTTTCGATAGTAATGGCATCTTAAAAACAAATCTTGTAAGTGATGAAGAAACTTTTTTTATTAAAGCAAAAGTTTTAAAAAGTCTTTTAACCACCATTAATAACTATGATATTTCGCCAGTTCTAAAAGAAAGATTAGCATATTTAGAAAGTTTTATTAACTTAAAAAAAAGTACTGTATATGGTAGTGATTTAACTAAATTAGAAACTTTATTTAGTGAGACTTGTGAAATATATAATAAAGTAAAAATTGAAGGCAAACCTAAAAGTAAAGAAACTAAAGAACAAGAATTAATAGCCAAAATAAATGATGCTGATAACGACACTCAAAAAAATCTTGAAATAGCTGCCCTTGCACTAGATAATGCCCAAAATGATGAAGTAATTGGAACATTTTTAAGTAGTGATGCTATAACAGAAGCTTTAGATAACGTAGTCGTGTGCACTACTCCCGAAGAATATGAAACTCTAATTAATGCTAATAAAGAAGAAAGTCTAGAGACCTATATTGATAATAATCTTACAAAACTTGATGCTGAAAAAATTGTTTTGCCACCTAATGCCTCATTAGAAGAAGTAGTAAGTAGTTTAGTATCTTCAAAATATATTAGTGAAGGAATTAAACCAAGTGCTAGTATTGATAAAACAAGTGCTGTTACCCTAAATACTTTACTTACGGATTTAGTTACAAATTTTACGCTAAAAGGTATAAATAAAAATAATATTGCTTATTATGGTCTCGATTTTATTAAAAAATATATGCTTATTTGTAAGGATAATGGGGCCGATTTTGAGAGATTATTAAAAGGTTATTTTCGTGGCGAAAAAAATGAAATAGAACTTTTTATGCGTGATATTGTTAAATATAATGGTGGGGATGAATCTTTAAGATATTTAATGGAATCATTACTTATTGAAAATGCTGTTAATAAAAAATTAATATCTCGTGATTATTTAAAAAGACTTCACAAACCCGAAGAATTAAATCAAGTTTTAACTAATTTTGAAAATGGCTTAAGAAATGATCTTGCCCAAGCTTCAACTTCGCCTAGCTCTTTTATAAGTTCTAGCCCTCTAAATTCTAAAGGAGGGACCGAAACTTTAAATAAAGAGGTTACCACTAATATCCCTAATTCTTTAAATAGTGAATCCTATGGCAGGATAACTCCTCGTGAGAATATCAACAGTCGTATTGAAAATAATATCACAAATGATAATATTGCCAATACTTTAGCAAATAATACTTTAGAAGAAGACTCTGTTAATTCTAATTTAAATAAGAATGTTGCTTCTAAGGAAAATAATATCCAAGATACCAATGCAATACCGGTTAATGAACCTATAATCCCTGATAACGTTCCGGCCGTAGCACCTATTAAAGCTAATAATGAAGCAGAAGATATGACGCTTTCTACAAATAAAATGCGTGGCCAAAAAATTAAAGGAAAAGGTAAGATTACTACTAGAGTACCAACTTCCGCTGGTATTCCCGGAATTAGAAGAAATGGCGATTTAGCCCGGATTATTAAAGAACAAGGTGATGAACTCGAAGATACTATCGATGATTTAGATAAAGTAAGAGAAGAAATAGAACAAAAAGAAAATGAAAACGAAAATTTAATTGGTAAATCAAGCGACTTAGATGTTATAGATAATGAAAGGAATGCTGATTCTTCTAATAATATTCCAAGTAGCAACGAAAATCCATCT
>CAOVIS010000005.1:0-2066 GCA_948543905.1 uncultured Bacilli bacterium | reverse complement strand
ATCCTTATATTATTGGTGCCCTAATTGGAATAATTATCTTAATCTTGTTAATTTTTATAGTTGTAATTATCGCCAATGAAAATATGACATCAAGATATACTGGTTTGGGTGGTTATCCTTATTTACAACTAGATAATTTGTGCGAAGAAATATATGTTGTTAATCCTTCGACTGGGCAAGGGGCTCCCTATTCCCTAGAAGAATATGTTGCTGGAGTTGTTGCTCATGAATTTGGAGCGCTTAAAAATGATAGCTTATATGAAGCTGCCTCCGTTGCCGCTCGCACCTATGCCTTAAATCGAATGCAAGGTAGTGATACTTGTCGTATTACTAGCAGTACTAGTGCTCAAGTTTTTGGCGAAACTGATAATGCTCAAATAAAGGCAGCGACTGAAAGGACAAAAGGACTTGTTTTAACTAGAAATGGCTCTATTTTTTCAACCGAATATGATGCTTTTTGTTGGGATACCAAAGATGCTAATTACTTTAATGTCTGTCAGCATGAATATGATACTGGAAATACGCTTCAAGTACCAATTAGCTGGGCTGAGGAATATGTAGCTCCGATATCAGGTAGCAAGTTTTTAACTACTCCACATTTTCAATCCCACGGAAGAGGCATGTCTCAACAAGGGGCGTACTATCTAGCCAAAGAAAAAAATTATTCTCGTAATGAAATTCTTTCTTTCTTTTATGGAAGTGATACCAAGCTTATGTCTATCTATCCTTCAAGTTTCTCAAGTGAATATCCGATTAATCCTAATGACGATTTATATCAAAACTTAGCTTTTTTAACCAATGAATCTTTAGAATCTTTATTAAGTAAAAATGGTTCATCAATTGAAGAATTCAATAATTATTTAGCGAGTGCTGTAGATGCAGCTGGCGTAGGAACTCGTGAGGCTGTTGTGAATGTTGCAGTTTCTCTAATTGGTAGATTAGCCGAAATGGGCTATAAATTAAATTATCAATGGGGTGGTAAATATTACTCTCCTGGTGTTAATAAATCATGGGGACTACCCTCTAGCTATAATGTTTGTGATAGTTATGCCGGCCTTTATGGTAATATATCCAAATGTTTAAATGATTATAAATATCTAAGTTTTGATTGTAGTGGTTTTGTTCATTGGGCTTTAATTAACGGCCTTGGTATGAAAAATCTCTCAGAATTAACGAGCAGTGGACTCCTTGCTGCCACAAAAAATGCCACCGCTAAAAGAACTAAATTAGAAGATAATAGGGCTGTTTGTGCTCCTGGTGATTTCCTCGCTAAAAATGGTCATATTGTTTTAGTTGTAGGCTTAAAAGATGATACTAAACAATACATAGTCGCCGAATCTACTGGTTCTAACTTAAATAAAGGCACGGGGGGAGTTAAACTATCTTATTATAGCTATGGCGCTAAAACTTATTATTGTGGTAAATTAGATAAATTTTATAATGAATAAAAAGGTGAAAAATATGAAAAAAATATTATTATTAGGAGCTTTACTCCTTCTTACTGGTTGTAATATAACATATAATTTAGAAATTGATGAAAACAATAATTTTACTGAAAATTTTAAAATAGAAGCTTACATCGATGAGAATAATTCTCAAGAACTGCTTTATGCTTATTATTTAGAAGAATATCCTATTTATATCGATGAAGATTTTGCTTACTATGATCCTTATACTAAACAAGATGGTTACACCTATTATCATAAAAGTTATAAATCGCTTGATAATGGCTATTTATTTAATTATCGAGCTAGTTTTAAATATGAAGATTATAATCGTGCTCGTACTCTTAATGAAACTTTTAATAATAAAGCAATAGGTTATGTAAAAGAAGATGATTACTACTATTTATCTGCAAGTTCTGCTTCTTTATTTAAATATAATGCTAATTTAGAGAGTATAAATATAAATATCAGTTGTAAAGATTGCAAAGTAATAAAAAATAATGCTGATTTAGTTACTAATAACATTTATACTTGGACTATTACTAAAAACACTAATACTAATATTAACTTCCAATATCGCTTACCTAAAAAAATAGATAATAATAATTCTACTACAATCAC
>CAOVIS010000004.1:12335-23439 GCA_948543905.1 uncultured Bacilli bacterium | reverse complement strand
TCGCTATATTCAATAGCTAGAAATCTAAATACAACCGTTGATGAATTAAAATCCTTAAACAACCTGACTTCCAATAATTTAAGTATAGGCATGACTCTAAAAATCCCAACCAAACAACCTACCCCTACCCCAAATGATGAAACATACACTGTAATGCCTGGCGACTCTCTATGGAAAATTGCTAATATGTTTGGCATGAGTGTTAATGAATTAAAATCACTAAATAATCTAAGTAGCAACGTTCTAAATATTGGTCAAAAACTAAAAGTTACCAACAGTGAAATGCCAGTAGCAAATACCTACATTGTAAAACCAGGTGATTCCCTATATAGTATTGCTAAAAATTTTAACATATCCGTTGATAATTTAAAAAAAGCCAATAACAAAACATCCAATCTTTTATCAATTGGGGAAATTCTAACTATTCAAACATCTAATAACACTAGTTACTACATTGTAAAACCTGGTGATAGTCTCTGGTCTATATCCAAAAATTACAACACTACTGTAGATAATTTAAAAAAATTAAATAATCTAATTTCTAACAATCTAAGCATTGGTCAAAAATTAAAAATAAACTAATCCAAAATAGCTTTATATTTTCTATAAAGTTATTTTTTTATTTTGTTGTTATTTCAATAATTAAATGTTATAATCTTAACAAATAATTTGCTTTTTAAGCATAGAAGAGGTAAAAAATGAATTATAATCTAGGAAAACTTGAAAAAGTATTAAATTTAAGGGAAGTGTGGAAAAATGAAGCCATAGATTTTACTAAATGGCTTGCCAAAAATGAAAATATTAAAATACTTAGTGAAGAGCTAGGCATTAATATAACTGTTTTGGAAACAGAAGCTACAACAGGACGATATAACGTTGACATTAAAGCTCACGAAGAAGAAAGTGATAAAACAATAATAATCGAAAATCAATTAGAAATGACAGACCACGATCATTTAGGAAAAGTGCTAGTATATGCCGCAGGATTTGATGCTGATATCCAAATTTGGATTGTAAAAGATGTAAGAGAAGAACATAAGCAAGCCGTTGATTGGCTAAATGAACACTCAGATGAACACATAAATATATTTTTAGTACAAATTGAACTATGGAAGATAGGAAATTCTCAGGTAGCACCTAAATTTCAAATTATAAGTAAACCAAATAATTGGGCCAAAACTATTAGAAAAAACATATCTAAAAATCTCAGTAATGCTGCAACCATCCAATTAAATTTCTGGGAAGACTTTAAAAGCTTTTGCGAAAATAATAAAGTTGATTTTTCTTTAACTAAACCCTTGCCTCAACACTGGTATAACATTGCTATAGGCAGTAGTGATTATCATATAGGGCTTACATACAATACCAAAAAGCATGAAATAGCCTGTGAGCTTTACATAAACGATGCGAAAGAAATATATTATTTACTAGAAAAACATAAAGAAGAAATTAATAGTCAAATATCTCAAAACTTAGAGTGGCTCCCACTAGAAGGTAAAAAATCATCTAGAATTAAATTAGTATGTAATTTAGATGTTAACCCTAATGCAACTTCTTGGGAAGACGCCTTTTTATGGCTTAGCAAAAATGTTCAATTATTTAGAAATACTTTTAAAAAATACATAAAATAAAAACCTAGCCAAAACTAGATTAATATATTTGGGGACAAGTACCACTTTGGGGACGATAAAAGCAATGGTTTTTATATTTCCCAGCCAGAGGTTGACTATACCAAGTAACATCACATGACGCGCTACTACTCTTAGGAGCATAAAACCATAAAGAGTGTGTTGCCGGATAATAATATTCTCCGTTTAAAATTCTTTTAGCCAAATTTTTTTCTGTAGTAGTCGCACTCCCATAAAACAAAGAAGAAGAGGCTCCTACAAACTGATTAGGTTGAAATATTGCATCTGTGATACTATCAATATTCTTAAAAGTATAACAATCACCCAAAACTCTATTAGTAACTACATTGCCTACCATAAGCATTCCTAAATCCCCTTCTGTCTGGGCTTCTGCCCTCATAAGTCTTGCAAGTAAATCAAGTTCTTTAGTCGTATAACTAACAATCATTTTTTTCATCACCTATCATATTATATGAAAATACTAGCATTATGACCAATTATATGTTATAATACAAATACACGTAGGGGCGTGGTATAATGGTAGCATAGGAGTCTCCAAAACTTTTGATGGGAGTTCGATTCTCTCCGCCCTTGCCAGATGATACTCAAGCGAACTTTAACTTCTTTTTAGAAAGGTTTGCTATAATATATAATTTAGAAAAAGCGTTTTAGATTTGCGCTTTTTTTGATGATTAAGTAAGATTTAAAAAGATTATGTGAGGGTACTCAATAAATTTCTTGTTTTTTATATCGTAATATTGCCGATAGCACTTGAAATAAAATCGTTGCAGTTTCAAATATGGTATAATAGAACTATAACTTTAGGGAGTGGTATACTTGAAAATAAAGGATGTATATAATTTAAACAAGTGGACAAAAAAAGAAAAAAAGGAAAAAAGAAATATTTGAGTTATCAACTATAATGCTGATTATAGGAAAAGTTTTAAAGTCCGTTATTTATTTGACAGTTGGTATGTTGTTTGCATTTATAATTGATAAAGTATTTATTATGTTTGGGTGGAAAGAATATATAGTAAACTTTATTCATTATGATAGAGATATTTTTATAAATTTTCTTATTTCTAGTGTAAGCATTGCTGGTTTTTTAATAGCACTTTTTTATGCAAATTTGTCTGGGATATTTACTTCTAGATATGCCTTTCTATCTAGCAGAATATCAAAAGAATTACTTAATGAATATATAAATAGAAAATATATTAAATCTATTCAAAATTATATAATTATTGTTTTACTTGTATTACTAATGAATATAATTGGTATTTATACTGACATTATTATGGCTATTATTATTGTTATCTTAACCATAAGAATAATTATAATTTTTATTGAATTATCAAATAGAATTTTTATATATTCTAATACAATAATTATCGGAAAAAATACAATGAATAAAATTATAGATGTTTTTGATAGGGTTATAGTTGGGGCATATAAATATGACAATCATTATTTTCAGAAATATCACAATCAAGTTATAACTAAACATTTAAAAACTTTAGATGATTTATCATTTTCATTAATAAGAGATAATGATTGTGAAGGATTAAATACACTTTTAGAAATAAATCTTAATTTAATTTCTAAATATTCTAGATTAAAAAATAAAATTCCTTATAATTCATTATGGTTTCCTAATATTGGTAAGGGAAGGTCTTGGTTTACAGAAAATGATACTGAGATTTCAATAGCGATTAATACGGGAACTTCTTTACATCCTAAGGTAGTAAAAAACACATATTTTTTTGAAAATCAACTTTTAGAAATAAATCGACGTATTATAGAAAAGTTACTTGCTAACAAAAAGTTTGAAATTATTTATAACTATTTTAATATTTACCATAATTATTTTAATGATTTTACATATAGTGGAGATATTAAATTTTGGTACGATAATAGTGCAGATATTATAAATTTTATGATTGAAAAGATTAATTTTAAAAATTTGCAAGATAATAATTATGTAATGGGATTACTTGATTTATTTTCTCTTTTGCATATTGACATTTGTCTAAGTTTTTCGAATTATTTTCAACACACTTATAGTTTAGTTAATAATATGAATTGGAACACACTTAATTATAAAAAATCTTTAAATAGTAATACGATAATTTTTAATAATGAACAATTTGTAGATTTTATTAAAAGATTAGAAAATGAAAAATATACTGAAGGAAAATTGAGAGTGTAAAATAAAGTGTGTAGTTTTTTACTAACTTACACACTTTATTTTACACTCTCTTACACTCTCGTTTTTTTACACTCTCCTTTATTTAGAATTTCAACGATTTTAATTTTAAAAAAAATTATATCTTTTATTACTACAAATATTAAATAATATTATATCTTTCTTTTAATTCTAATATTTTTCTAACTGAATTATTTATCTTTTCTTCTTTAACTTTACCTTCATTTATAAGTTCTTTTATAATACTCACCGCCTTAATTGGATCACTAGGCATTAAAAGTATATCTACCCCAGCATTTATCGCTAATTCATAAATTTCTTTTTCTGTATAATTATCGGTAATAGCTTTCATATTTAAAGCATCAGTTATCACTAAGTTTTTGTAACCAAGTTCATTTTTTAATAAATTCGTAATAACTTCATAAGATAATGAAGCTGGCTTATAATTGCCTGTAATATTAGGAACAGCAAGATGCCCAATCATTATCATATCAGCATTATTCTTTATTGCTTCAACAAAAGGAACTAACTCTATCCTCATAAGTTCTTCTTTAGTTTTATTAATAATCGGGAGTTCTACATGTGAATCAGCCACTGTATCCCCATGACCTGGAAAGTGTTTATAAGTTGGAATAATTTCATTATCACTTAGTCCTCGATCTAAAGATAATCCCATTTTTGCAACCAAATAAGGATCAGTTCCAAAACTTCTATTTCCAATAACAGTATTTTTAGAATTGGAATTAACATCCATTACCGGTGCAAAATCTAAATTAAATCCCATTTTTTTCAAATCATTAGCAATATCCACTCCCACTTGATAAGCAATATCTTCAGAATTAGTTTTTCCAATCTCGCTCATACTAGGAATATTTTTAACAGTTATGCCACTCATTGTCTTTAATCTTTGCACCCTTCCCCCTTCTTGATCAATAGCTAAAAATAAAGGAACATTAGCTGTATCTTTAATGCTATTAATTAAAACCATAGTCTTATCATAATTACTAAAATTTTCACTAAAAAATATAAACCCTCCCGGCTTAACCACTGTAAGCATATTTTTTAACTCCTCATCCATTTCCGGTTTTCGATAACTCACTATCATCATTTGTCCAATCTTTTCTTCAAGAGTCATTTTAGCTAAAAGATTATTATTTTCAGTAGATTCACTAGGAATAGAGATATCATCTTTCTTAGTAACACTAGGAGTCTTAATTTTAGGTATAAAACTAAACGCACCCACTAAAGTAACAGCCGTTACCACAACCATTAAAACAAACTTTTTCATTACTACTCACCTATCATTATTGTAAGCCAAAATCCCATTTTTAGTCAAGAAATTATCAAAAAGAGAAAGAAAAAACCTGTTAAGTAGTGTTAACAAGTTTATTTTTCTACAAGTTTAACTTTTATTTCCATTTCCTTACTATTTCTAATAATTGTCAATATCATTTCATCCCCAACTTTGTGCTCATATAGATAATAACGAAGATATGCATTAGTCGCAACCTCTTTACCATCTACTTTAGTAATAATATCGTTCTCTTTTAAACCAGCAAGCGCCGCTGAACTCTTAGCTTCCACTGCACTTACAATAACTCCCTTTGTAACATCCGCATCTCTAATCAAGCGATAATAAGTCCTATCAAAAGAATAATAAACCTTAGAAACATCTACCATTCCAATTCCCAAATATGGTCTAACAATTTTTTCTCCTCTAATAAAAGTTTCTGCATACTCTAAAGCCGTTTCAATTGGAATTGCAAAACCCATTCCTTCAATAGATTCACTAGCAAGCTTAATTGAATTAATACCTATTACTTCCCCATTAGAATTAGCAAGCGGTCCTCCACTATTTCCATTATTTATTGCTGTATCGGTTTGAATAGTTTTTACAACCATTGGTGTTTTAGTATTTCCCTCGGTAACATCTACTTCAATTAATCTATCTTTACCCGAAATAATACCCCTTGAAACACTCCAAGAATAAGCACTATCTAACGGAGCACCTATTGCAAATGCCGTATCTCCAAGTCTTAATGATTCACTTTTACCAAGAGTAGCCACCGCAATAACATTTTTTTCTGCAACTGATAGTACTGCTACATCCGATAAAGCATCACTACCAACAATATCAGTTTTAACAACATTACCATCGGTAAATGTTACATAAACTTCACTAGCATTATTAATAACATGATTATTTGTTAAAATATAAGCCTTACCATCTTCTTTTTTAAAAACAAAACCAGTCCCTGAAGCATAAGGTTCTCCTTTAACATAAGTATTAACAACCACTACTGAATCATACACTTTTTCAACCGCATCCGCAATCCCAGCTCCTTCATTAGTAATTGTAATATCTTTTTCAAGTTTTGTTATAACATTGTCTCTAATAACAGCCATAGGAAAAAAGTAAGTTATCCCATACATTGCAGCCATCCCTACAAAAAATACTATTATAACAACAATACTATTTCTTAAAAAATTATTTTTTTTCTTTTGTTCTTTTTCTTCCATAATTATTCCATCCTTACTATATCTTTATAATTTTTAGGAAATCCCATCCTATCTAAAACTTTACCAATACTTATACTTTTAATTCTACCTTCCAAATAATCAAGTTCATATGATATCTCCTTTAACATAATTCTAAAATCATCACTTCTTAGTAGTTGTCTCAATATTATAATTAGTGAAAATAAATCATTTATACCATAAATATATTCTCCATTAGTTTTAGGTATATTAAGTAATTCATGATACTTCGTCACAGGTATCTCTTTTTGTGTCTTATGTTCATAACAAATATCTTCATGCGCACACAAATTTCGATAATTAGCAATAATAGGAAGATAAACCAATAAACTCTCTACATCAGCATTAAAAACTTCTGCAATTTCTTCTTGATCATCTCTTTTTAAAATAGTATAAAGTTCACCTACAATACCAAATGATAATACTTTAACTACAATCCAAAGCGGAATATAACCATAATTACTTTGATAATGCTTAGTCGCCGCATGTTCTCTTCCGTTAATACTAATTTGTCTTTTAATCTTTTTTAGTAAATCATTAACTTGTCTTGTGCGTTTTGGATCATTTGTAAAATTACTAGGATTTAAATATTTTCGCTCTTTAAAACCATATTTCCGCGATAATTCATAAGAAATAATACTTTTAATGTTATTTTCCAAAATAAGAATATTCTTAAATAGAATATTTCTAAGTTGTCTGTCAAAATTAAACAAAGCATAAATCTCTCGAAAATTAGTCCCGTCAATAAATATTCTCTCACTCATAGATTTCATAAATAAATAACGATACCCATTAATAAAGAAATAATTTCACATAATCCACATCATCTATAATAAGATTCTTATTTCTTAAAATGGTTATTTGTTCATCAAGAGTCTTAAATATTTTTTCCATATCTTCCACCTATTATAACATTATACCACAAAGAACACTTATATTGTAGTTTATTTAGTTGTTTTCTATGTTAATATTTTGTGAAATTTTGGTGAAATTAAAAAAATATGATATAATACATATAGAGGTGGTATTAATGCCCGCAACTATAACCCATAATTTATTTGGTAAAGATGTCTATAATAGTTTAGATGAAATAGTAAAATCAAGAATAGAACCAAGTAAAAACATTTATAATATTTTTAATATGAGCTTTGATATTTTATTTTTTACCAAACCTAAATATGGTCATCATGCTCACACTCATAATACCAATTCATATTTTAAAAACATTATCAAGTATATAAAAGATTACAATTTAGAAAATAATAGCACTATCTTAGCTTATTTATACGGATCAATTTGTCACTATGTTCTAGATACTAATATTCACCCTTTTATATACTATAAATCTGGTCAATATAAAGGCACTAAAGAAACTAAAAAATATCGCGGCAAACATAATTATATTGAATATATGATGGACACTGCACTATACAATTACAAATTTAACAAGCCAATTCATAAAGCTAATTTCAAAAAGGAAATATGTGAAAAACTTAAAGATGACAATGAATTATCTCAAATCATAAATTACACTTTTAAAAATACTTTTGATATTTCTAATGCCAGCTCTTTATTTTATAAAGGTTATAAAAATTACAAATTTATCTTACTTCATGGTATGGCCTCTCGCTTTGGACTAAAAAAACCCATCTATAAACTAATTGACATTTTAAACATTTACCCAAAAGAACGTCTAACATATCATTGCTACTACATAAAAAAAATAGATAACAAAACTTTAAATCTAAAACACAAAAAGTGGTGCTATCCCGTAGGCAAAAATAAAGCTTATCACTACTCTTTCTATGATTTATATGATATAGCTCTCTTAAAAGCCAAAGATTACATAAATGCTATTGACAAAAACTTAAGAGAAAATAAACCTCTAGATGATATTATCGCATCTCTTAAAAATATCAATTATTGTACTGGAATAGATTGTAACTCTAAAAAAACAATGCAATATTTTGAATATTAATAATAATTAAGTAGCCCTTCGGTTATAGTCAAGGCTATTTTTTGTTGATATAACGAATTTTTTAATTTATCTCTCTCACTCGTATTAGACAAAAAACCACACTCGACAAGCACTCCTGGAATATTTAATTTACTATACATATATGTTTTACTAGGTATTTTCTTAATTTCTCTATCACCATTTAATTCTTTATTTAACACTTCTTGCAAAACCATAGCAATCTCTTTGTTCTCTTCACTATTATAAAAAACTTGAGCTCCACTATAACTAGTATTACTAAGATAATTTAAATGAATCGACAAATACATACTCGCTCCGCTATTATTAATCATCCCTATTCGATTATCAAAATCACTTTTTTTCCGCCATTTTGCATTAGGATGACTTAAGTCATAATCACCTTCTCGTGTTAAGATTACACTTGCACCTACTTTAGTAAGTTCCAACTCTAAATATTTACTTATACTAAGATTAATATCTTTTTCATAAATATTTCCACTTACAGTTCCTGGATCATCTCCACCATGCCCTGGATCAACAACTATAATTTTCCCACTTAAAGGAAGCATGGCTTTCACACTAATGTTAATAAATATAGCACTTACTAACAAAACTCCTATAATAAATATTTTAACATACTTTTTCATAATAAATTATATGTAATTACAAAATGTTTAAAACAAATAGTAAACTATTTTAAACCAAAAGAAATATTAGTTAAAATATAAAACTATTTTTTTGTCTAAATCTCCCTTTTAAATACCAATTTATTATTAGGCGTAAGTATTCGCTTATATTGA
Organism: uncultured Bacilli bacterium; assembly: GCA_948543905.1. The sequence goes on along the minus strand of CAOVIS010000004.1, from coordinate 14,289 downwards.
GAATTTTCTGTACCACATAAAGTTTCTTCATCAATCATCTTAAGATATGTAACCCCAGGCTTCAAATTACTATCTAATTTTACTCTATAAACCATATATTCTGCATAATTATCATGCTTACAAGCAAGCATTGTCGCATATTCTGATTCGCTTAAAATCAAGAAATCATCAAACCTCATTTGCCTAGTCGTTTTTACTTCCACTAAATTTTGTTTTTTCCCATCATTATAAAATATATCATACCCAAAGCCATTCCCCAAATCTTTAGCAACAAAAATACTCTCAGGATAATATTCACAAATCTGCTGATACACTAAAATTTCACCAATATTGCCAAGTCTTTTATTTACAAAATCATTTCTACCTTCTTCATAACTTTTTGGATATCTCATTGCATTAAATAATTCTAATTCTCTAAAATCATAACCATAAAGTGCCTGATTATAATAATATATTTCTGTCGCTAAATCATAATAATCATCTCTTCCGCTATGAATTATTCTATCATTTTCTAAAACAAACTGTCTTAAGGCTTGAAAATAAGCACTATTTGCTAAAACGGGAAAATATGTTTCCAATACCCAAAAAAACTCTCTATAAAACTTACCATATACATTAGACGGAATTTCAATAATCCGAGCTAAATAATCTCCATATAAATTGCATTTTGTAAAAGGTAAATTTTGATAAACCTTTATCTGTTTTTCATATTTCAAAACATCATTTATATTTAAAGCTAAAATTAACTGAGAATCATTAAATAAATTAATATAAAAATCTAGAATTAACCTTTTAAAATTTTGTACACATATTCTATCAGCATTTTGAATCATAAAAATTTTTAGTTTTCTTAAATCATCATAAAGAGTTTTATCACTTTTATCATGAACTTGCATTCGCTTAAAAACACTTAAACTAAAATTTATAAATTCTTCATCACTCATAATTCATTCCCCCAAAAACATTCTATCATAAAATAGCATAATAATAAATAATTAAACGAACAAGCTAAACATATAAGAAATTAATTTTATAATTTTTTATTTCTATTGATATTAGGACAAGTTGCTATAGCTCTTTGAGCAAGTCCTGGTTCATTATCATTATTATAACCTCTAACATACACTAAACCATCGCCAAATTTACAATTAACAGGACGTCCAAATATCCATTTAAAGCATATTAATCCCTCAGAATTAACAGTACCATATCTCTCAAAATACATCTTAGCTATCTCTTTAGTCCAAGGCATAGGATTATACTCAGAAAAACCTCTTCCAATTGGCGTACTAGCATTATATAATGCCGCTAAAACTTCATTCCTATCCTTACTCGAAATATCTATAATATCTGGTTCAGTTTCTATACATCCATAATCAACATCCGGTAGCTCTTCTTGAGTTAATCCTAATATTTCAGCATTATATTTTTTTCGAAACTCATGAGCAAATTCAAAAGATGTACATTGTCTTACATAATGAGGAACTAAAGCAATATAAGGTAATGTATTTTTACCTTCCATTTCTACATCCTTTAAAGCTATCTTAAAAGCTAAAATTAAAGTATCAACATCTACAATATCAGGAATCATTTTTGAAAATCGATGATAAAACTCAACCTCTTCATTATCTCCAAATGTACTTTGTGCATTAGCAAAGCTCTCTTTTGCATTTTCCAAGTATAGCATTATTTACCATCTCCTACCTTTTTTAATTCTCTTATTAATTTGCCTCCAGTATTAGAAACCGATTTATTAATCTGTGAAACATATTTATTATATTCTTCCAAAACATCCTTATCATCACTTAAAATTCCTGATTCCACTTCTCCTTTGTTATCTATTAAAATATACCAGCCATCACCGGATATCATCTTCATATAATTTTGATAATCTAAAGGGCTTTCAATTCCATAAGCCTGATATCTTAAAGACCGAATATTAACAACTATTTCA
>CAOVIS010000004.1:11914-12262 GCA_948543905.1 uncultured Bacilli bacterium | reverse complement strand
TTGAATTGTAACAGCACCATATCTAGGTATAACTGGCATACTTCCTGCCAATATTTTTTGATGACGAGAATCATAAACATAAAGATTTTTTTCTAAAGGTCTTGGTACTATATCTCTCAACATCTCTAAATCCCTAAATCTATAATCCGAAGCTCCAACAGTAACAATTTTAATTCTTTCAATCTCATTTTCACATGCCTGAGATATCTGAAGCATTTGTAAAGCTGCTTTTTTATACACATCTACTAATTTTATATCATCATCATATTTTTCATGGTATGAACAACCTGATTCCACACTATCAAAACATACAACATCACCATTGCGCCATATCCAACTTTGACATAA
>CAOVIS010000004.1:6710-11904 GCA_948543905.1 uncultured Bacilli bacterium | reverse complement strand
TATATACAACAAAAATTCTCCCATTATTCGATTGCATTGAATGTTTTAAAGCCGAATAAGAATCTCCCCTTACAACAAAACAACAATGTGTTAAATAACCTACCGCCAATGCCATTGAATCATTTAAATCTAATACATTATAAGTAAAATCCCCAAGCATACCCTCAACTTTAGGAATTGAAGAGAATTTTCTTTTTCCTGCATCTTTACATAAATTCATTGCCTCTTCTAATAGCTGCGGAGAAGAAGTTTTCATCTCAATCAAAGCCTTTCTAAATATAATTTCATCTGGTTTTAATTCAATAGACAACTTAAAATCTTTAAAATGTCCAACTATTCTTTTAATAGTTAAAACTCCATTACAAGCTCTCAAAGTTTCTTCATAAGAATTACAAAATTCAGGAAAATAACTTTTAAATTCAGAAATCTCACCTCGAAGCATTTTATTAATTATAGAATTATTCTCTCTAAGTAAACCACGGCCAAAAAGGAAAATTAATAATTCTTCATTAACACTAGGCTTCCCATCATCATTAATAGGAATCTTAAAATACTCCAAGTTATCAAATAAATACTCCATAGTACTATAATCTATATAATTAAAACATTGTTCTAATAAATATTTACCTTTATCTAACCCAAAAAAACATAATAATTGTAAACTAATTCTAACTAAAAATTTAATATCATGATTAATATTATCTCTATTAAGATTATCCACCCATTTAAAAGCTGGCATAATATTAAGCTTTGCTACCTGTAAATCTGTTAAATTCTTTACAATATAATCAGCATCTATCCCATCATTATTACATTTAGATAAACATATTAATCCTTTATAAGAATTAAGCATATAAACAACATCAAAAGCTAAACTTCCTTTAGCTAATCTATAAAAAATTCCTTTTAGTGAAATATTTTCTTCATATGTACCATCTTTTACGCATCTATTAAACATATTCTCAGTAAACTTATCTCTAAGAGTCATAAATAAAGGGTGATTATCATTAATAACTTTATCTTTTAATAGTTTCCCTAATGCTACTATCGCCTCTATATAATCATCATTAATAAGTTTAGCTTGATTTCCTTGCCCAATTCTATTTATTAAATTTTCTAAATCTGCTATTGTATAGTCTTTGCATCTACATCTTGCAGCAAATTTTTTAATAACTTCTTTAATAGTCACATCATTAACATACTTAGACTCTTTTAAATCTTCATAAGCGATATCAATAAACTCCAAAATAACTTTTACTGAAAAATCATTAACATCATAATCACCATAATAATGAGCAAAAATATCTAAAGTTTTAACAACTCCAATTTCATGAAATTTAATTTTAAACATTTCAAAAAAATCCTCATCAGTTAATAAGTTAAGTTCTTTTTCTTCCTTATCGCCCCAACTACATTTTCTCGTATTTTTTATGTAATGTTCCTTTACAAGCCCATTTTTTAAATATCTATATCTTGTAAAAAGTAATTCAAATTTAGAAATAGAAAGACTATTAATCTTTTCTCTAAATTTATTTAAAAAAATATTTAGATATTGTGGAGTTCGAATTTTAAGTAAGAAAAAATCCAATAAATCATCACCAGAAAATTTGCCTAATCTATCTTGTACACTATCTAATTTTTTTATAATAGCATCCTCATCCAAATCTCCTAACTCAAATAAAATATCATCTTCAATACAGTTAGGAAAATACTTCTTTAATATAGATCTAGCATCATCACATACCGAATAATAAAAATTATAAAAAGTAGATTTATCTTGTGAATCTAAATCATTTTTATATTTTGTAATAGCTTCAACTTGCAAATTATTAGATAAGTTAATAATACAAGTCTCAATCAAAATAGAGACAAATTCCTGATGGAAATTATTAAGTAGTTGCATTATACTTTCGCAATCCATCTCCCCAATACACTCAATCCAAATAATCATCGGATAAGTTTTAATATTTAAAAAAGCTTCTTTACTAAATCTTGACTTATTTCTAGCCATTATCGCTAAACAAAATAAAGTCTCACTAAAAACTTCATTTTTTATTTGTTTTCGAGTATTTATCTTATGCATTAAAATGTCTAAAGCTTTCTGTTGTTCAGCAAAACTTTTAAAACCTACACTATCATGGTACTCTTCAAATAGTTTAGTTGCTTTCTTAATTGATAATCTAATAATACTATTTATAAATATTTCAAATTTCATACCAAAACACCTTGCTTTAAGCTCCATTATCATAACACAATTATATTTTTAATACAATAGACCTAATACTTTCTTATATAAAAAACAAGCAAAAACCTTCTATATATCTAAAAAATATGTTAAACTTAGATTGTAGAACATTTAGGAACAAATGCCTACATGTAAAATTAATTTTTTTTATAGACACATATCTTTATATCAAACTTAATTGATACATTGATGAGCGTCTTTTTGATTGTTATAACGGATCCTAGTATTAATAAAATTACTTTCATTAAAACCAGTACTACTTCCAGTTTTAAGACCTCCTGTGTAAACAGTAAAGAGTTAAACTATGGAAGAAAATATGGTAGGCACTCGTCCTAAATGTTCAAGTAATATTATAGACCCCAATATATATAAAGGCCAAGAAAAATCGGCCGACATAGTTCGACCTTAAATGACACGTATTATTTATAATATTTAGGACTAATAACTTTTAATCAAAAAATATTAAAGAATATTGTTAATTTAAGAAAGTTTTAATATAATAAAAATAGCTATTTTCATAAAATAGCTATTTAAAACTTATTAGGTATAATCTCCATTATCAATGAAGAAATAACCTCTTAATGTTGAGCCACTCGTATCGTTATACCAAATAGAACGGGTGTCTTTTTTACTTTCTTGAAATTGAAAATACATTTGATAAGCTTTTTCCGCTTGATTTACATTGAAAGTTAACTGAGCTTGGTTTTCCCAATTACCCCAAAAGTTTTTTCTTTGCACAGTATTTATCACATTAATTACAGGTTCGTTAATATAAGTAGGCCAAATAGAAGTGTGAAGATCCCAATCAGCATTCTCCAAAATCAAAGCTGTAGCTTTATTCCCATACAAATTAATCAAACTAGAAGCCAAAGCATTAACTGAACTTATTGTGCATAAACTTAAAACTCCGATTATTCCAATCATTATAGTTTTTTTCATTATCTCACCTCCTTTCGCAAATAAATAGCTAAAACTATCAATAAAACAATAAAAAGCGGGAAAATAAATAACCATAAATTATGCGTAATAATAAGTCCTAAAATTAATATAATCACATTTAAAACATGAAGAGAACATAATCTTTTAAAAATATTTAATTTGATTTGATAAGGCCTAAACCCTAATCTTTTTTCTAATTCTATATTAAAAGATTGATCCTCCACAACATTTTTATTAACAACAAAAATAACAAGAAAAAAAACTATAATAACGATAAAATTAACTTTTTTTAAATTATCTATATAACTAGTAATTTTAATAATTTCTTTATTTTGACTTTCTGACTCTAAATCTATTATTTTTATATTATTACTTGAATTTTTAACATAATCACTAATTATTTCAACTTCTTTGTTATAATCACTTACATTTACAATATATTTTCTTATATCATCATTTCTTTGCAACTCTCTAAATAAATTATCAGAAATATAAATCTCACTTTACCATCAACTTAATATTTTGCCCATTAATAACAATATTAACACCTTTATTAATATAATCTCTATTTTTTAAGTAATCATTATAAAGTAATCTAATAACTACTTCCCCTTCTTTTAACTTACCATCTTTAAATACCAATATTTTATCTTTAAATTCTGAAATATATAAACTTTTAGCATCAATACTAATACTATTAACCAATAAACACTCTCTTTGATTAACAAAATCCTTATACTTAAAAACATCGTTATTATTACTCTCAACATACACAAAACTAGTTTTATATTTAATCTCTTCTTCTTTTCTTTCTAAAGAATTTACTAACCCAAACATAACTGTAATACTAAAGAAAAGCATCGTTATAATAAACATTAAAATCTTAGTCTGTTTTTTTCTTAAGAAACTCTTTAATATCATAAGTTATTTCAAATCCTTTTTAGTTAAACTATACGTAAATAAAACTGGTAAAACAACAAATATTAATAACACTATCAAAAATGGTAAACAAGAAATAGAAAGTGTTATATTATGAACCAACAAAAACTTTTAAAGTACAATTTTAACCCCATTATTGTTAATAAAAACACTCCCAAACTAATTAAACAATAAAAAGTACTAAGTATTAAAACTTCTAAAATATTTTTCTTAATTATTTCTTTATCTCTAAAACCTAGAGCCTTTAAAACTCTTAATTCTTGGTAAGTATCAACATTTTTCTTCTTTATATATGAACTTACTACTAAGAATGTTGTAAACACAATAATAATTGTTAAAAAGATTGCAATATAATGAATACTATCAACTATTTTATTGTCCATCACTACTTGAGTCTCTGCCATAAAACCTAAATCATGTATCTCTCGCACTACTTTATCTACATTATCATAAGAATCCACTGTAACTAACATACTATTAATTGTTTTAGGATTAATAACATCTAACGTCATACTTTGAAGTTTAATCATATCTGTACCAGTTATATAACAAGTATTTAAACCATCACCTAAAGAAGAATAATATACTCCCACTATTTTATAAGTTTGACTATATTTATCACCTTTTACTACTTCATCATTAATTTTTTCATAAGTGTTAACTTCACCAATAAAGCTACTTCCAATCAACTGCTCCCCATCTAAATAATGATCAGTACCCTCACTAATACCCGATGGCACAAAATATTTTGGACATATCGCAACACCTGTTTCTTCATTAGTAAACTTTCTTCCAATTATTTTCTCAGGTAAAACTTTCTCATTGCCATAAACCAACCCAACTCTCCCATCATAAAAGTTATTTTTAAAAGTAGGACTACTAATATTTAATAAATTATAATTAAGTTTATGAACTTCAACTACATTACTTAAATTTAAAACAGCACTTATATCATAACTAAAATCTTCATTAATCATAACCCTGTTACTATTTGTATCCGGTCTTATAATTAATCGTCTATAAGAAATATTATTATAATAAGCATCATTTAACGAATCAGTATACAAAGAT
>CAOVIS010000004.1:6396-6676 GCA_948543905.1 uncultured Bacilli bacterium | reverse complement strand
GCAAGTAAAATACTATCACTTATTTTCATTGTCTTACCTCAAGAATCCCATTTTGTAATTTATACACTACATCCGCATATCTTAAAACTTCATTACTATGACTAACAACAATTATACATTTTCCATCATTACTAAGTTGTTTTAAGATTTTAAAAATCAGCTCTTCATTTTCTTCATCTAAACTTCCTGTTGGTTCATCTGCAAGTATTATTTTAGGATTATTTACAATAGCTCGGCAGACTGCACATCTTTGTTTTTGTCCTCCTGATACTTGATATGG
>CAOVIS010000004.1:0-6386 GCA_948543905.1 uncultured Bacilli bacterium | reverse complement strand
TATCATTTAAATCAACTAAGGCTAAAAGCTCTAAAGCTTTATTGTATCTTTCACTCTTCTTAATATTATTATTAATTAACATTGGTAGCATCACATTTTCATAAGCCTTTAAATGTTCATCTAAATAAAAATCTTGAAAAATAAACCCAATATAATCTCTTCTAAAATCCGCTTCTTCATTTTTATTTACCTTAGATGTATCTAGATTATTTATTAACACTACTCCACTTGTTGGAGTATCTAACATACCAATAACGTTTGTTACTGTTGTTTTACCACTTCCCGAATGTCCCATCAAAGCATAAAACTTACCAGCATCAAACCTAACATTTACGTCTTTTAATACTTCTATCTGTTTATTTTTTGTTTTATAATTTTTAGTAACATTTCTTAACTCAATTACACTTTCCATTCATTTACTTCCTTACTAACTAAGTTTATAACTTAAACCTTGCATTTTATCAAAATTATTAGCCATACCATTTTGAAAACTAAATACTCCACCGTAACCTAATCTATCAAAAATATAATTTTTACTATTTTGTAAAGTTATATTACTAATGGCTTGCTGATAACTTACATTAATAGTGCCTTCCTTTTTCACAGTAAATTCTTGAACAACCTTAATATCCCCAGAACTAGGCAATTTAACTGAGCAGCCTACCCCATTACTATCATATTTATAATTATTATATACGGTCCTACCATTACTAGACATTAAATAAGTTGAAACATCTCCATTTAGAATATCTTTATTTGTAAAATAAGCCCCTATTACATCATAACTTTTTACACGAGGGTCTTTTTTCCATGTTAATGTTGTTACTAAAAAACATTTGCTACTATTACAACTCGTAGTTAATTTTATTTCCTTATATTCCGTATTTTGAGTAATATCATATGGAACTATACTAGAATTACTAGTAATAATATTAATTTGTCCAGACTCAATATCTGACTCTTTAAAATTATTATAATCTTGAACAGTCACATAATCTTGATAACCTTCAAAATATAAATTACTCAAAAATATATATTCTTGTTTTGTAAAACTAACCCCATATTTATTTGTATAATAATACTCCTTTGCCTTTGCAATTGGTATAAATGTAAAACTTAATATACCAATTAATATCAGAAATCTTTTCATAATTCATATACTCCTTTTCTATGTAAATTAATCATAACACAAAACCTAAAAAAAGGTAGTGCATCTTATGCACACCCCCTAATTTAACAATTTATCTAATACATTATTTATTAAATTAACTGTATCATCAACTTTATCACAATCATAATTAACACATTTATTATCATACAAAACAAAATTATATATATCATGAGTTTCATCTTTTAAACAAAAATATTCATAACCATCATTAAAATTCATATACTCTAAAATATATTCTTTACCATTTATTTTATAAAATAAATTAATAATTTCATCTGAAAGAAATATATCATAATTAATTTTATTATATATAAGTTCATATGCTGGATAATCATAGCTGCTATTTTCAACTTTTTCTTGAGATTTTTCTTTTAATCTCAAAAACTTATAACTAATCTCACTATTAACATAATCTTTCTTTTCACCATCATCATTATTTTCTATAACCCCTTTTTCTTTTTTTCTCAAAAAGAAATTATTATTAACATAATCCTTAGTTAAATCTAATTTATTTTTTACGATTTCACCATTTTTATATATTAAATCTAAATAAAAATTATCAACTAATTTATCAAGTTTATTAAAATCAACATATTCTTGATATCCATAAAAATCCGTAAACTCTAAATTCATAAAATGATTAGCTTCAATAATTGTTCTATCATTACCATCAATATTATAATATAATTTAATCATTTCTAAATCTTTGGTATCAAAATTATAATCTATATTTACATTAAAATAAACTTTATCTCTAGCTTGTATAAAAAAACCACTATTAAAATTTATTAAATCAGACTTCACCCCAACAGTGTATATTTTTACTTTATTGTATGTACTAACAAAAAAATACCCTAAAAACACAATAATAATTAAACTAAACATAATTGCCAAAATCTTTTGTCTTTTTTGTGATTTTAAATTTTTATTATAAAGATCTAAACTAACATTTTGTATAACCTCGATATTCTCATTACTTCTATACTCACCAATTAAAATTTCATCAGTAGAAACATCAAATATTTCACTTATCTTCTTTAAATTATCGACAGTCAAATTTACTTTGCTTTTTTCAATTTTATTTACCACAGTTCTATCAATATACAGCTTTCCAGCTAATTCCTCTTGACTCATATTTTGACTTTCTCTTAAGCATTTAACAAATAAACCTATTTTATCACTATTCATATTATCTCCAAAAAAAAGCTAAATTTTCACTTAGCTTATTTATCTTCTTTAGCTTTTCTCTTTTGTTCTTTCTTTTCTTTCTTAAGTTCCTTCAAGAATTCACTAGTTTTATCTCTATTTTCTTTAGTATATCCTACTAAAATATTCTCGTTTTTACTAACCATTGTCTCAGCAATTTCATTTAAGACAGCCGTTGATTTCTTAGTTACACCATCAACTTGTACTAAAGCTCTAACTTCTCCCTTATTATTCATAGCCATTAAACTCTTATTAGCAGTAATTCCATATTGTTTTAATCTAAATTCATAAATCCAAATAATATTCTTAAATTCCTCTACCGTAAATTTACCTATCATACTAATAATATAATGTTTAGTTAAAATCAAATGTGCTCTTTCGTAATAGAAAGTTTCTTTGTCATCAATTTCTTTTTCAATTTTTTCTAATTCTTCATCACTTAATTTCTTAAGTCCACTATTAATTTGTCTTCTTCTAATTAAGTATGCTACCATAAATGAGAAGAAACATAATCCTGATATTGCATCTACAACTACAAGTATTGTAAACATTGTATCATTATTTGTAACTTCTAAATAAACTCCTCCCAAAACAGTAAAGAACTCTGGGGTAACATTTTCATTACTTCCCATGCTATTAAGTAAATCAAAATCTATTTTCTTTGCAACCCCATAAACAGTTTCAGGAGTATCTTCTAAAGTATTTTCATTTATTTTTGCATAATCATTATCATTTATTTTAATAATATAAGCATTATCCCCATCAAGCACTCCATAATAAGTCATCTTTGCATCTTTTTTATCTTTAAATAACTTAACTGGCTTTTCTTTAATAGTTACACTAGCCTTTTCTTCTTCTATTTCCTTTAATGAAATAGATTCAGATAAATCAAGATATACTCCACCTAAATAACTTTCAAAATCTTTATCAAGTATTTTTTTCTTATAATTACTATTATAAACTTTTAGTGCCGTTGCTCTTAATTCTTTATCAATAATTTTAGAAGTACCCGCTACAAACTCTACTTCAGATAATTTACTAAGTTTATCATAATCTTTACCACTCATATAAGCAATATAATCATACTTACCATCATAAACTAAATAATAAGCATAATCTTCATTCTCTTTATCTTTTGTAATTAAAATAGGTTTACTAGCTACAAGTAACTTAGCTTTAATTCCTTCTTTCTCTGTAATTTCTTTATTTTCAATAATCTCATTAAAATAAATTAGCTCATCTGCATAATATTTGCTCGCAACCTCACTCATATTAGTGCTGTTTTTCTTAGAACTTTCTCCACTATACCACATAAGTACCAAACATATAGCCATCATAGCCAAGAAAACCAAAGCTATAATAAGACTATTATTAATCTTTTTAAATTCTTTTTTAAGTAATTCATTTTTAACTCTCTTCATAAACTCAAAACCTTTCTTTCAACAAAAGTATTATAACATATTTTTTTTAAATAGCAAATATCATTATAATTATTTTTTATTCATCCATATGCAAAAATATGAGTAAAAATTATTGCTTATATCAGAATTTTATGCTAGAATTATAAATGACATAGTTTAGGATATATAACAATGGTAAAATCTCAATATATTAGGAGGAATTATGTTATATATCAAAGAAACAAGAGGCGATATTTTTAAAATTATCGGAGCTAATGTCAGATATTATCGAGGTTTATATAATCTCAATAATCCTAAAAACAAAATATCTCAATCTAAACTTGCCGAGATGTGTAATGTTTCTACTGGCTTAATTGGTTCTCTAGAAACAGGCAAAGTGATGGGTATAAGCATTCCTGTTTTATGGAATATATCTGAAGTTTTAAATATTAGCATTGAAAAATTTTTTGAAAATCGTTAACTCTTGAAAAAAACAGACTTATTGGCCTGTTTTTCTTATTATTATATCATCACTATTAGTATAAAAAAATTTTTCTTTAGCAAATCTCTCTAAATATGCCGGATTTTTCAATTTTTGGACTTCTGATTTTAAAGATTTCTCTTTATCTAAAAGGTCTTCATAAGAACTTTGCAACAACACTGTTTCTTTTTTATTATTACTAATTTTCAATAAATCGGGAATAATATTTACACACATAAAAGAAATTATACCTATAAAAGTTAATATAATAAAAGTAAGTCTTCTCTTTTCCTTTTTGGACACTTTCTTTTTAATAATATCACCCCTATTTTTTCTTAGTATAACATCTCTTTTTAACTTTTGCAACAAAACCGCGATATTTGACATTATTTAACAAATATTTATGCAATCTTACTCCTAACATAAACCCTAAAATCATCATTAAGAAAAAATAAATATGAAAAATACCTTTATTAATTTTATAGACAATTATAATATACAAAAGAACTATATTATACATAAATAAAATAATTGTAACACTTTTATACAATCTTTTTTTATTAAATATAATTTTATTATTAACAAGTGAAATAAAATAGAAAAATACTCCATACAAAAAAGAAAAGAGAAGCACTTCTATTTGTACTTTAGCATCCATTATTTAAATAGCTTTGCAAGTAAACTCTCATCCTTAGGCTTTTCTTTATTATCAAGATATGTAAATCCATTAATCTTCCCTTTAATCTTCAAATTACCATCATGCGTATCAAGCCGCATTATTTCCAAATTAGTCCCTTTAACCAAAATTATCCCCATATTACTTTCCAGTAAAAATTCTTCACTATCAAAACTAGTAATTTTCTTAATACCCGTTAATGAAAGTTCTCTTCTATCCATTAATTTAAGTTCATGTGTTCCATAACTTATTACTTCTTCTGTTTTATCTATCATATAATCCTCCTAATAAAGCTTATGTAAATAAAAAAAAATTAGAAGTCTAATGCTTCTTCAAAATTCTATACATTTGACTTCCTAATTCTTCTTTTGGCAGTTCTTGCATATAGCCACTATACATATTTGATAGTTCTCCTTCAAAAGTATAATAATATATTTGACAACATTTTAAATCTTTAACTACCCAAATAGGTTTAGTTGGTCTAATTCCCATATGCCAATAACCTTTATAGCCAACCGCGCCCATACCCGCTGAACAGTGTACATGAAGTCCATTTCTTCCAAGCGAACTCCGACCACTCATCATTGGCACTAAATTATAAGTTTCTGTCCATTCATTAGTTTTAGCTAAATATATTTCCTCGGGATATAAATAAATTCCCTCACCAATATCAATTTTCTGATAAGGATTATCAGCTTTAATATCTAAAACTGGCTCGGTATAAATACCAATAGTTTCATTTAAAGTTAAATTTACTGAATTAGGATTAATAACAATATTATCTGGCTTATCAATAATAATATCAGGCTTATCCCCCTGCATCTGCGATTTTATCTCATTACCACTAAGCATGCCTGAATTATAAGCTCCATAAGACACCCCATTAGCTCTATTTATATTATTTGAAATATCTAAACTAGGAAAAAATGTTAAATTTCCGACTCTTATATCCGGATAAATAATAGTTGGTTTTGTAGCAACTATACTAAGAAGCATACTACCTTTATAGCCATCATACTTATAACCACTATTAAGTTCTACACTAACTCCCAATAAAGACATTGCAACTTTACCATGCAAAGCTGGAACAAATCCATGAGTCTCCACTTCTTCTACTGTTTTCGTAAGATATACTTTATATGGCTCTAATAATAAACCTGATTCAGGAATTTGCATTTTCTTTAAATAGAAAGGTAAACCGTTAAAGGGATTTCCTTCTGATTTCTTATATTTTTCAGGCAAAGACTGATTCATATTTTTGACAATATTTTTATGTACATTTTCTAGTAATAGAGGAACACACAAGATAACAGAAGGATGGAATTCGCCTAGATTTTTGGTAATATAGCGTAATCCTTCGCAATGAGCAATACTAGCACCACTATAAATTGGCAGTAAAAATCCTAACGTACATTCGTAAGTATGGTGTAATGGTAAAATAGAGAAGAATAA
>CAOVIS010000003.1:14816-23902 GCA_948543905.1 uncultured Bacilli bacterium | reverse complement strand
AAGGAAGTGGTAATATGAATTATAAATTAAAAGAGTTAAGGAAAAGACTTATTGCTTTAAGTTCAGCTTTAATTATTCCTCTAACTGTAGGTTGTACTCCTAGTAAGGATAATTATGAAGGTGATTACACCGAATATTTAGAAGAACTCTACAATTTAGAGCCAAAATATAATTTTATAGATGAATATTTAACTGATAGTCATATTACACAAATAGTAAATGCCGCTTCAAATGTTAAATTATGTACTAATAAAGATATTGATTATAGTAATTTAGATCGATATATTATAATCAATAGTACTTATTATTTTGATAGTGACAAAGTTGTTTTTTCTAATATTAATGATCCAGAAAACAAAGTTTTAGCTGAACAAGATCGAATTCTTCGTGAGGCTCTAGCTCTAGCTATAAAAAACACTTTTAAAATTTCTAGTAATATTGCCGAAGACATTTGTAGATTAAAAGATTTTAAAATTATAAAGGTTGAAGATGAGAGTACACCATATCATTACGATTATAATCAAAATGTATTATCTATAAATTATGATATGTTAGCAAGAAATTATAATACTAAAAGAAAAAGTAGCGAAATTAGTAATATAACTTTAGTAGAGTATATTGCCTGTTATCTTGAAAAAAGCATAAATGCTGCTCGTGAATATATTTGTCCTTGCAGAATAGAAGCTAATTGTTCATATTATGATATAACATCAAATACTGCCATGAGAAATATTTTAGTATCTGCCCGTGAATTATCTAATTATATTAATAATCCCGAGGAAAATCTTGCTTTATATGATTATATTCCCGAAATTAAAGAACAAGTATTAATGCAACTCATGGGTTTATGTGCAGGCAAAGAAAATATCATAGAAATTTATAATGCCG
The DNA here is from genome assembly GCA_948543905.1 of uncultured Bacilli bacterium. Next base: position 23,014 of record CAOVIS010000003.1, on the reverse strand, counting down.
CTATATTTGATTCTAACTTACCTGCATTATACCGTTATTTTAACTTAACTAATGAAGATTTTATTGCTTTTTATCGTCTTAACTATACTATAGATGCTATAAGATTAAAAAATGATTTAGGCTTATATTTAGTACATGACTTAAAACTTGATACAGAATTTAAAAGAATTGAGGCTTTAGGAGATGCTTATAAATTTGATATTTTTAAAATATCTTTAAAAAACTTAATGAACTATGTCTTAGAATACCAAAATATAAGTGCTAGCGATTGTTTATTCTTATATAACTTTATTTGGCATTATACCTATAGTAATAAAGATAATGTTGCTCTTTATAACAAAGCTGAAAATATATTTTTTGATTTTGTAAATAATTTTTATAAATTAAAAGAAGGGGAGCTAACTAGACTTATAAGTAATATAGAAAACTTATATCCAGCATTAGATGCATTAATAACTGGTGAAGAAGAAAATAATGAATTTAGTTATTTACTTAGTAGATTTCCTCTTCTAGCAACTATTAGAGTTATAAGTGGCGATATTAGAGATAAAGATTATTCCTTAGTTCTCACACAACAAAACGGCTAATTTCTTAAAATACTACTTTAATTAGTAGTTTTTTTTTGTTATAATATAATTTAAGGAGATTAAAAAAAGATGAAAATTATATTACTAGAAGATGTTCGCAAAGTTGGACGAAAAGATGAAATCTTAGAAGTTAGTGATGGTTATGCCAATAATTATTTAATTAAAAATAAACTAGCTGTTCCATATACCAAAAGAAGTAAAGAAGTATTAGACATAAAGCTTGAGCAAGAAAATATTGCTGAAGAAGAGAAAATAGCAAGTGCTAAACAAATTAAAGAAAGTCTTGAAAATAAAGTTATTAAATTTAAAGTCAAAACCGGCGCTGAAGACCGAGTATTTGGTAAAATTTCTACTAAACAAATAAGTGAAGAATTAAAAAAAATTGGTTATGATATTGATAAAAAAAATATTAAAATAACCCATGATCTTGATTCCTTAGGGATGCATGATATTTTAATAACTCTTCATAAAAAAGTAGAATTTACTCTCAAAGTAAACTTAACGAAATAAAGCGAGGTGATATTATGGCAAATCGTGCTCTTCCTAGTGATAACGAAGCCGAAATGAGCGTTTTGGGGGTTGCTTTTTTAAAAAATGCAGCTATAGAAACAATAAACGACGAAGTAACCGAAGATATGTTTTTAAATGATAAGAATCGTCTTATTTATAAAGCAATTATTAGTTTATATAAAGAAAATATTCCTGTAGATGTTACAACTATTAAAAATGAACTTGACAAAAAGAAATCTCTAAATGCTGTAGGCGGGCTATCTTATCTTACCGAAGTTATCGATTCAGTTGCTACCACAGCTAATTTAAATTACTATATAAATATTTTAAAAGAAAAAGCAACTCGTCGTAATGTTATTAATACCGCAACTGATATTATCACAAGTGCTTACAATGATGAAAATGTAACAGGAATGCTTGATTATGCTGAAAGAAATATTTTAAATGTTGTAAAAGCAAGGCAAACTAGTGAATTTGTACCTATTCATGAAGTTTTAAGAAGAGCAAGAGAACGAGTAGAGGAGCTTGCCAAAAATAAAAGTGATATTACTGGTATTAGAACAGGCTTTTATGACCTTGATAAAGCCACCGCTGGCCTTCATGGTGGTGAGCTTATAATTTTAGCTGCTCGCCCTGGTATGGGTAAAACAGCTTTTGCACTTAATATTGCGACAAATGCTGCCTTTTCTACTGATAAAGCTATAGCTATTTTTAACTTAGAAATGAGTGCCGAAATGTTAGTTAATCGAATGATTGCAAGTGTTGGAGGCATTGATTCCTATAAACTTAATACAGGAAAATTAGAGCACAATGATTGGAAACGTTATAATGAAGCAATGAGTAAACTAGGAGCAACTAATATTTATATTGAAGATAATGCTAGTATTACTGCTCCTGAAATTAAAGCAAAATGTCGCAAATTATCTTCTTTAGAACATGGACTTGGATTAGTTGTAATTGATTATTTACAGTTAGTTACAACTGGATCTAATCGCATCGAATCACGTCAAGTTGAAGTATCAGAAATTTCACGAAGCCTTAAAACTATGGCTTTAGAACTTGATGTTCCTGTAATTGCTCTTGCTCAACTTTCTCGTAGTGTTGATAAAAGAGAAAATAAAGAACCCGCTTTAGTAGATCTTCGTGAGTCTGGTTCCTTAGAACAAGATGCTGATATTGTTCTATTCTTAAATCGTAAAGATTACTATGAAGCTAAAACTGAAAAAAAAGAAACGATTGTACCTATTGATGTCATTATCGCTAAACATCGTAAAGGTTCTACCGGGCTATATCGATTATTATTTGAACTAAATATGAGTAATTTTAAAAATTATTTAAGTCCTGAAAATGTCAATGAAATAATGTAGGTGATGTAAATGAATAAAAATCTAACTATTAGTGTAATTATAACTTCAATTGCTGGTCTGATTATTGTTATTTCTTTAATGGGTAATAAAATTTTAAGCCAAGCTGATAAATTTTATCAAGTATATTTAAATGGTAATATTATTGGTATTTTAAATGGTGAAAAAGTAAATGGTGAAGATGATAAAGATCGTTTATTTGGTTTAATTGATAAAAATCAAAGTGCTATTAAAAATGAATATCATGTAAATAATGTTTATCCTCCCACTGATTTATTGATTGTAGAATCTAATTCTTATATTGCAAAAACCACATCAGTTGAAGACATCTATAATGAGATTTCTAAGGAAGACAATTTTACAATTAAAGGCTATGTTGTGACTATTAAGTTAGAAGACAAGGATTATACTCTAAATGTTCTTAATAAAGATATTTTCTATGAGGCTGCCAAAAGATTTGTTAGAGCTTTCTTAGATGAAAATGAGTATGAAAAATATATCAATAATACACAATCTGAAATAGTAGATACGGGCCGAATTATTGAAGGAATGCGTTTTTTAGAAGATATAAAGATTCGCGAAGCTTATATAAGCGTTGATGAAAAAATTTATACTAGTGATCTTGACTTAGTACAATTTTTATTATTTGGAGATAAACCTTCAACAAAAAGCTACACCATTAAATTAGGGGATACTATTGAATCAGTCGCTGAGAATAATAAACTTAGTGTTGAAGAATTTTTGATTGCTAATACTAATTATAAAACTAAAGATATTGCACTTCGGGTTGGTGATAAAGTAAATGTTACCCTAATTGATCCGCAATTAACTTTTGTTTATGATTTAAATGAAATAAAAGATGAAACTGTTTATTTTGAAAAGAATATTGTTTATGATAATACTAAATATACTAGTTATCGTGAAGTGACAACCAAAGGTATTAATGGTAAAAATAGATATCAAGAATTTTATTCTGTAACTAACGGTGTTCGAAGTCAAAATGCTAATGTAACTCAAATAGCTACAATTAAAGAAGTTCAAAATCAAGTTACCACTATTGGAACCAAGGTAAATTATTCTAATATTTATATCCCTCAAAATCCGGTTGTACTTGATGGTTCTTGGGCTTGGCCTACAAATCGCGGATATCTTATTACTAGTAATTATGGTTGGCGTTGGGGAGCTTTCCATCGCGGTATTGATATTTCTGGTGCTGGTAACTTTAATTCGCCAATCTATGCTAGTGGTGATGGGGTAGTAACAACTGCCTTTAACGGTTGTCCAAGCTGGGGTAATGGCCTTGGTGATCGCTGTGGTGGTGAAATGGGTAATATGATTGTCATAACTCATACTAATGGTTATGTTACGAGATATGCCCACTTACATCAAAATTTCTTAGTAAGAGCTGGCCAAACTGTCAAAAAAGGTGATCAAATTGGTTATATGGGAAATAGTGGATCCTCTACTGGTCCTCATCTTCACTATGAAGTAATCGTAAATGGTGGCAATCGTAATCCATTGGAGTTGTATAGATAATGAAAGTATGTGTTTTAGCAAGTGGTTCAGGGGGTAATTCCACTTATATCGAAATAGGAAAATACAAAATATTGGTTGATATTGGCAAAAATCGTAAATATATTGTCGAAAATTTAGAACATATAGGAGTAGATCCTACCGAAATTGATTACATATTTATTAGTCATCTCCATGATGATCACATCTCGGCTCTCAAAAATTTTTTAAAAAAATATAGTCCTACTATAGTGATTAGCAAACCAATGTTTCAAGAGTTAGAAGATATTCATTTGTATCCTCATATTCTAATCTATGAAGATGAAGTAATTTTAGATAATGTTAGAGTCGTGTGTATGCATTCTAGTCATGATGCGACTGATTCGAGAAATTTTCTCTTTGAATCAGGACCTAATTCTGTTGTTTATGTAACAGATACTGGTTATGTTAATCACAAAAACTTTAAATATCTAACTAACAAAGAAATATATTTATTTGAAAGCAATCATGATGTAGAACGCTTACAACATGGACCTTATCCTGATTGGTTAAAAAAACGAGTTTTATCTGATTATGGTCATTTATCTAATAATGCTAGTTCCATATATCTATCTAAATTAATTGGTGCAAATACTAAAAAAATATATTTAATGCATTTATCTGAAAAGAATAATACTGAAGACCTAGCTTTAAATGAAATTAAAAATATTTTTAAAACTTATAATATTGAATTTAACGATATTCATGTTGCCAAACAAAATGAAACTAGTGAAGTGATGGTCTATGATTAAAATAATAGTATTAGGAAAACTAAAAGAACAATATTTAGAAGATATGATTAATGATTATTTAAAACGCTTACAAAAATATCATAAATGTGAATTAATAGAATTAAAAGATGAAAATAATCTGGAATTAGAAGCTAAAAATATCATGCGTTATATTAGCCCTAATGATTATGTAATAACCTTAGAAATAGAAGGGCATGAATTAAGTAGTGAACAGTTAGCATTTAAAATAGATAAGCTATTTATCGATTATAGTACAATTACTTTTATTATTGGTTCATCTTATGGTCTTAGTGATACTATCAAAAAACGTGGTAATTATGCTTTATCTTTTGGGCATTTTACTTATCCTCATGGCTTATTTAGAGGTATACTTTTAGAACAAATATATCGAGCTTTTAAAATTAATAATAATGAGGCATATCATAAGTAAGGGTGGTTTAAATGTATTATAGAGTAAGCAAGTTGTTTTTGGCAGATATCGGAAGAGTAATAGCTAGTGAAAATAAATTTACCTTAATTCATGATTTGCCTTTAAAAAAAGTTATAGTGCGTAAGAATAAAAATGAAGTTATTCCAAAGTCTTGGGATTTTAGAGGAAATACTTATTACTATTTGTTTGACTGTAATTTTCCTGATGATGAGATGATTGGCAAAATTATGATTGGAAGTGAGTTACCATTATCATATTTTGTAAAAGAATCTTTAATAAATAAAGATATAATCTTGAAATTAGAAGAAAGACTTGCCGAAGAAGACAAAAAAGTTAGTCGTAATATTAAAAAAATGGATCCAGTTTTTGAGGCCTTAATGGATTTAGTTGTAATGACCAAAACTTTACCAAATGGTAAAAGACAAATAGAATTTAGTAGAGTTGCTAAACTAGGATATAGTTATGTTGATGCCTTGCTATCTGTAGCAAATGGTACTGCCTCTGTTAGTCCAGATACAGTTATGGATAATGCCTTAAAAATTATTGAAGAAATGAAAAGAGAAATAAATGCTAGTAGTAGAATAATCCCTTTTAAAAGAATTAGGAGTGATAATAATGATAGGAAATGATTGGGACGAACTATTAAAAATAGTTTGGGAAAGTGAAGGATTTAAAAAATTTTATAAAATAGTTGAGGAAGAATATCAAAATAAAACGATATTTCCCCCTAAAGATCATGTTTTTGAAGCTTTAAAATTAACTAGTTATAAAAATACTCGCGTAGTAATAGTAGGTCAAGATCCTTATCACGGTGAAGGTGAAGCTCATGGACTTTCTTTTTCCGTCCAAAAAGGAGTTAAAGTTCCGCCATCCCTTCAAAATATTTATAAGGAACTATATGATGATTTAGGTATTCCTCCTAAAAGTGATGGCGATTTAACTAATTGGGCTAAAAGTGGCGTTTTACTTCTTAATGCGGTTTTAACTGAGCGATTAACAGATTATATTATTCGTCTTTTAAATGAAAAAGATGAACCAGTTGTTTTTATTCTTTGGGGAAATTTTGCTAAAGAAAAAGCTTCTTTAATAACTAATCCTAAACACTTAATTTTAACTAGTCCCCATCCTAGTCCTTTTGCTGCTCGCTATGGCTTTTTTGGTTCTAAACCTTTTAGTAAAACAAATAATTTTTTACGGGAAAAAGGCTTAAAAGAAATCAATTGGAGCCTCTAATTAAGGAGAATTTTTATGGAAAATAATTTAAAAATTATCAATTATATAAATGATATTGTAACGAGACTTGATGCAAAATATTTAGACTTACTCACAAATGGTTACGAAATAGATACAAGTATTTTAAATGAAGCTCATGATTTTGCGAAAAAAGCTTTAAAAGGAGAGATTTCCTTAGAAGTTATTAGTTTGCTAAATGTCATAACTTTTACGGACTTAATCGCCGATGAAAGAGTTTTACGAGCAATTAGAGCTGATAGGGCTAAATTAGAATCACCAGTATATTTAAAAATAACTGTTACAGAAGGTGATAACTATGATTTTGCAACACCTGTATTTGAAGATGGCATAAACTATATGGTTAGTTATGATGATGCTGGCTTAGTACGCTTTAAAGAACCCGTTACTGTTAAATATATTAATGACAAAAAAGAAATAGTGGGCGTAAATAATCGACGATATATTTAAAAAATGGCCTATTAATGGGAATAGATCACAGAAAAGTTACGGTTTTACCTAAAAAAGGAACTATGCCTAGCCTAAATTTTTCAGCCCTAAAAAGTATTATCGAAGGTCAAATGTTATATAATTCTACTCATGATATTACTAGAATTTAAAAAGACAACTACATTTTAAAGTCGTCTATTATTTCATCATCCATGTCTTTTCCATCGAAGAATAACTTAATTTTAAAATTATGGATACGAGCAATAATGTTAGTAGGAAACTTCCTAATAATAGCATTTTCTAAGCTCGTATTTTTATTGTAATAATTTTTTGTTGCACACAATTTTTCATCTAATCTTTTTACTTTTTCAATTTCTTCATTTATTTCTTCATTATCCTCTAATTTTAAATCTTCTCGCATTTTCAAAATTAAAGTAAAACCTTCACTTAACTTACGATCCATATCAAAATTAGTTATATTCATTTCTTTTAACTTTTCATATTCTTTAAAATAATTTTTATCTGTTTTCATATTTTGCTTTATAGTATTACTAACTCGAAGTAAAGTATCATATTTAATTCTTAGATTTTCATCAATAATACTTTCCGCTTCCATAATTTTTGTTTTTAAATCATTAAGCTTATTAAACGAAATAATATAATAAATTCCACCTGAGCAACCAATAATAATTATAATTAAAAGTAAACTTATCCACAACATACTCTTCACCTAATTTAAGTATAGCAAGAAAATAGATAAAAATAAAGAGAAAATATGCAAAAAAATTAGCTTGACATAGCATAAAATTAAGTGTATAGTGAGATTATAAAAGGAGTACTTAAATATGAAAAAAAATAAAAAAATATTAATAACTATCGCCCTTATTTTAGTTTTAATAAGCGGTACTATCTTTATTCTAAGAGATAAAATTTTTAAAAGTGAAGATACTAATTATAAATACTTAGTTTTTGATAATGATGATAAAGCTTATTTAAAAAATGTTGAGGCAAATTTTGCCATTGAAGTTGAACCTGATGGGGATTTTTCTTATGAAATAGTTGATTCTAATGGGGAAGAAGTAGACACAATTTTAAAAAAGAAAAAAGACTATAGTATTATTAAACCTAAAAGTAAATATGAAGAGGGTGAAGAATACACTTTAACTATTACTAATGGTGTATTTAAAAAAGAAGAATTGAAATCTAAGAAAACTATTACTTTCAAAGTAAAAAGAAAAGAAGTTGCAGAATTTACTTATAATGCTAATGTCTCTAATATTAAAAATGAAAATATTAGTGTATCTAATGATACTTTAAAAACAAC
>CAOVIS010000003.1:1585-14806 GCA_948543905.1 uncultured Bacilli bacterium | reverse complement strand
TATCAAGTTGATGATATTATAATTATTGATAACAAAGAAGCATATAAAATAGTTGGCGTAAATCGTGATAATACCTATAAAGTTGAAATTCCTAGTATTGAAGAAATATTTAAAGATTTAGATATTTACGAGGAAGGGCCACTTGATTTAAGCAATATTGAAATTGATGATGATTTAGAAAAATACCTTGTTGCAGTTGTAAAAGAATCTCATTGGTATGATAATTTAGTTGAAACTGTAAATGCTACTCCCGAAATTAGTTACGAACTAGATAAAAGTAACCTAAAAAATGGCGTTTTAGAAGCTAAATTAAATGTTACTATCCCTGCGGATGATGATGCTAACTTTATTGAGGCTTTAAAAAAACATGATTTAACTTTTGCTTTAGCTTTTAAGTTTGAAGTAACACATTATTTGGACGGTACATTAATAAGGGGTATAGATTTTGCCATTAATCTCCATGAAGAAGATTCTATAAGTTTTAATATTGATTATGTTGATGCCAGTCTTGCTAATTTAGATTCTAAAAGTCGTGAAGAATTAGACAAATTACTTAATATTTTTAGTACTGCCGATTTAGATGTAGATAAAGGAGAATTCGCCAAAATTTTAGGGACTGCCGATATCCCTTTAGGTACCTCAGGTTTCTTCTTTAGTGTTAATCTAAAAGCCGTTATGGATTATAATTTTAAAGTAGATGCTGGGTATAATATTAAAAATGCTGCTGATATAACATTTGGCTTTAGTTGGAAACCACTTAAGAGCTTCAGTTCTTATGGTAACTCTAGTCGTCGTTCTCTAGAAAATCATGCTTATCTAGGCGGAAGTGGCAACATTACATTAGGACTAAATTTAGATGCCGGTATTAGTTTTTTAAATATTGTTAGTGCTAGTCTAAATGGTGAAGCTGGTGGTTATGCCAAAGGAGAGTTTATGATTAAAGCTGTAGGTACCACTAATACTCAAGATAAATCGGAGTTTAAGGCAAGTGGTGAGGCCGGATGGTATTTTAAAGTAGGCTTAAAACTAGAAGCTGTAGGACTTGAAAAAACCTATAATCTTTATGATAAAAAGGAACCTATTTACAGTTTTGATTTTGACGCTAATAAAAATAATACTGAAAATGATTCTCCTGTAAGTGGTGAGGCAGCCAGCATTAGTGATGAAAAAATAAAAAGACTTTATAGCACTTTCTCAGATGATACTGGAGAATATTACACCACTTATATTTCTAAAAAATCAACTAAAGTAAGTGATTTAAGCGATAAAGAAAAACTAGAGATGACTTTTAGAAGCATTCCTGATAATGAATATAAAAAATTAGGTAAATATGAAGGCGATTGGGATGATATGTATGTTCCAAAAACTATCGTTGATAAATATTATCAAAAAGCTTTTAATAATAATGAATATAAACCTGTTGATTTTGGTGTTATTTCTTCAAAAGAATATACATCAAAATACTTAACAAGAAGTGCTTGTGGCATTAAATATAATAGTAGTACCAAAAACTTTGAAGTATGGGGTGCCGGCGTCGGAGGTTTTGTTGGAGTAGGTGAAAATAATATTCGTTTCGCGAAACTTGTTGATGCTTATTATGAAGGAGAATATCTCTATTTAATAGAACACCAAGTCTTAGCAACCGAGGTTTGGGTTGAAGGATCTAATGGCGAACCAACTTTAGATCATGTTGATTTTTATAAAGATTTAGACAAAAAAGTTCCTGCTTCAAAAAACGTAAAATTTAAATGGGATTATAATAATACTTATAAGGAATATCAAAATTACATAGATAAAGGCGGAACTGTTAAAATAGTTTTAAAAAATGACGGCAATGGTAATTATTATTTTGTCGAAAGTATAATTGAGAATAGCTAAAAGCTATTTTTTTAGAAGAGGGGATTTTACATGCATATTGATATATTAAAATTAGGGGAGCTCCATACCAATTGTTATATTGCCTCAAAAGACAATAAAGCATTGATTATTGATCCTGCTAGTGATGCTTCTAAAATAATTGAAGCTTGTCAAAATTATAAAGTTGAAGGTATTTTGGTTACTCACCATCATTTTGATCATATTTTAGCTTTAGAAGAATTAGAAAGATATTATAAATTAAAACATAATACGCATAATAGTAGTAGTTTTTCTTATGATGTTTTACAAACTCCAGGACATACAAGTGACTCCCTAAGCTTTTATTTTCCAGATGCAGAAATAATGTTTACAGGTGATTTTCTTTTTTATCATACTATAGGTAGGTGTGATCTTGAGACATCAAGTATTAGTGCTATGAAAAAAAGCTTAAAGTTTATAAAAAAATATCCGGATTCAACCAAAATATATCCAGGACATGGTTTTTCTAGTATTTTAGGCGAAGAAAAGAAATTGTTTGAAAATTATTTCAATTAAAAAACGCTTTTTAAAACGTTTTTTCGGAATAATCATGACTATAATTTATTTTTTCATCAAAATCAACATAGTTTAAATAAATCATTCTAAGAAGCCACCAATGCCCAGTTTTAGGATCACTCATAATTAAATGATCTCGACCTGCTTCTTCTATAATTCCTTCATAAGTGCGGTCGCGCCATTCTGTGGAATCTGGATAAGAAAAATAAGCCTTAACCTTCTTACCTTTATTAAGTCTTAAGATATTTTCAATATAGCTTTGTTCTATCGGAAGACTTGCTAGAGAGTAATTAATATTCCCTGGAGGACTATCGATAGTACCAGTATTATTACTAGGAAATGTAGGATTATTAAAAAAATTACCGTTCAAGTTTGCATCACCTCTATACAAATATATGAAGACATTTCAAAATTATGTTGACAAATAATAAAATAAAACTTATTATTTAATTAGAAAGTAGGAATCTTATGGATATAAATAATATACTAAAAAAAGTAACTGATAAAAATAGGCTTACTCGTTTAGTTTTAATGGTAATAGGAGTCTTTCTTCTAGGGCTAAATTATAATTTATTTTTAGTTGAAAATGATTTAGTTATAGGCGGCATGAGTGGTCTAGCTATTTTGTTTGAACGTCTTTGGGGATGGAATAATCAAATATTTATTTATGCCACAAGTCTTATTTTACTATTTGTAAGCCTAGCTGTTTTTGGTTATAAAAAAACTCGTCCGGCAATTATTGGCACTATATTATATCCTCTCATGGTTACTTTAACTGTACCTCTTAGTAATTACTTAAAAGAGTATTTTGTCTTTGAAGATCTTATTACCACTATTGCTTTTACGAGCATTTTATATGGCTTTGCGAGTGGTTTAGTTTATAAAATGGGTTTTAATACAGGTGGTTCAGATGTTATCATGAATATTATGGTTAAGTATTTGCATATGCCTGAGGGTAAAGCAACCTTTATTATGAATATAATTATTATTTTATTCGCAGGAATTATTTTAGGTGTTCAAAAAATTATTTATGCCATAATTATTTTATATGTTTCAAGCTTAATTGTTGATCGGATGCTAATAGGCATTTCTAAAAGCAAATTATTTATTATTGAAACCTCAAAATTAGAAGAGGTATCAAAAGTTATTATTAATGACCTTCATTTAGGAGTTACCATTTTAAAAGCAGAAGGTGGTTATAAAAGAGACGATAAAGAATTATTACTGTGTGCTGTTTCAACAAAAGATTACTATATGTTTAAAGAGGTAATCCTTGCTATTGATAAAAATGCTTTCTTTATTATTAATGATTGTTATGATATCGAAGGTGGAACTATAAAAAGCAAAAATTCTATCTTAGATGAAATATTTTAGAGGTGTCTTATGTTTACTAGAATACGTCAAACGAAATACCAAAATCTTATTAAAGACTTACTACTTTTACCTGATTCTGAAAATAAAATAGCCACTTTATTAGATGTATTAACTAAATACTACGAGTTTTGTTATAAAAATGGTTTATCTCATAATCTTCCTTTTGACTATGATTTAGAAAAATTATTTATTATTGAAAGTACACCTGAAATGCCTAGTGAATTTCCGAATGTTGCAAGAATAGTCAATGATTTAAAAGATGCCCTAAAAGTAAATAAAGAAGAAGGCTTAATAACAGGTATAACAAAAGAAGAGGCCGAAATATTACTTAAATATAGTGTTAATAATGCTCGTAAAATTTTAACTCGAAAGTCTGATATTATGACTGATTCTTTAAGCGGTGGGTGTGGTGAATCTCAATTCTTAACCCTTTATCCTTTTTATGAGTTGGGGTGTCCTATTACAATCAATAATGTTATGGACTTTCCTAATTCTGAAAAACATGGGCATGCTTTTGGAACTGTAACATTTCCTATTATCAATGAGAATGGTATAATAACAAATGAATCCTATTTGGTTGACGCGACATATCGACAATTTTTTACAGTTTTAGGGAATCATTTTGGTCGTTACTATGATCTAAAAGCTAAAAGTGCTGCTCCAGATGCGGGATATTTTACTATTCAAACTAAGGAAGGCCGAAATTTTGCTCAAGCATTATTAAAAAATGGTTATATTACTTTAAGTTTAGAAAATATTAAAATCTATGGTGAAGGTTTTAGCTTATCTCTGATTCCTTTAAGAGATATTGCCAAAATTCCTGAGGCGAAAAACATTCCTGCCACCGAATATATGCAAAGTTTAACTAAAAAGACTGGCGAGTTTGATTATAGTGAAAAAGAAATTAGAGAGTGGCTTTTAGAAGAAAATATTCTTTTTGATACTAAAAGTTTAGATAAATAAATATAGAAGGAGGTTTTAAATATGTATGCATACTGTATAATAGAATATCCTGTAAAAACTCTTGATAAAGCTTTTACATATTTAATACCTGACAACCTAAAAAGTAAACTAAAAGTAGGCATGAAAGTCCTAGTACCTTTTAATACAAGATTAGTACACGGAATAGTTCTTAAAATAAGTGATTCATATACTGATGAATATGAATTAAAAGAAATTGTTAGATTAGAAGATGAATATTTAATTTTAAATAAAGAATTGCTAGAATTAGGGAAGTATTTAAAAGAGCTTACTTTATGTAATCTTATTACAGCTTATCAAACAATGCTTCCTAGTGCTTTAAAAATAAAAGATCAAAATAAGGATTATAATTTATATGAGCAGTTTGTGTCTTTAAATAAAAGTCCCAAAGAAGTATTAGAATTTATTGATACACATCGTGGAAAGAAAGTTTTAATTTTAGAAAAGCTATTAGATGAAGAAGAAATAAATAAAAAAGAGTTAGATAGCACAAGCATTCGAGAACTTGAAAAATTAGGATTAATTAAGATAGAAAAAAGAAAGAAATATCGGATTTTAGCTAAAGAAATAAAAAGTGATGCTAAAATATTAAACGAAGAACAAAAGAAAGTTTTTTTAGAAATTAAAGATTCATTAAATACTTATAAAACATTTTTACTTAAAGGAGTTACTGGAAGTGGTAAAACTTTAGTATATATAAATTTAATTAAAGAAGTTGTTAAAGAGGGCAAGACAGCTTTACTTTTAGTCCCTGAAATAAGCTTAACCGGGCAAGTTGTCGATATCTTTTATAGTTATTTTGGTGGGACGGTCGCCATCCTTCATAGTGGACTATCTAAAACTGAAAAGTATGATGAATATTTAAAAATATTAAATAAAGACGTTAAAATCGTTATAGGAACCAGAAGTGCAGTCTTTGCTCCTTTAGAAAATATTGGTATTATTATTATTGACGAAGAACATAGCGAAACTTATAAACAAGATAACACCCCTAGATATCATGCTCTAGATATTGCTAAAAAAAGATGTGAATATCATGAGGCTCCTTTAGTACTTGGAAGTGCCACTCCCAGTCTCGAATCTATGGCCAGAGCCAAAAAAGGAGTCTATAAACTTCTTCTAATGCAAAAACGCGCTAATAATAGTGTCCTTCCAACTTCGATTATTGTTGATATGACTGAGGAAATATCTAAAAGAAATTTTATCATTAGTGCAATTTTAGACAAAAATATTAAAGAAACTTTAAGCCGAGATGAACAAGTTATTTTATTATTAAACAGAAGGGGATTTTCAACTGTTATTACTTGTAGTAATTGTGGCTATACATATAAGTGCCCTTATTGTGAAATATCCTTAACTTATCATAAAAGCTCTAATAGCCTTAGATGTCACTATTGTGGCTTTACGAAAATTAAAGATGATATTTGTCCCGACTGTCATGAGGCTGGCCTTAATTATTTAGGCATGGGAACAGAAAAATTAGAAAATTTAATTACTGAAAAATATCCTAAGGCTAAAGTTATTCGAATGGACGCTGATACTACTGCCAACAAAGGAGCCCATACTCAAATAATTGAAGCTTTCCGTCATAAAGAATATAATATTTTAATTGGTACTCAAATGATTAGCAAAGGTCTTGATTTTCCAGATTGCACTTTAGTTGGAATTATTAATGCTGATACAACTCTAAATATTCCAGATTTTAGAAGTAGTGAAAGAACCTTTAATATGCTCCATCAAGCATCAGGTAGAGCAGGTCGCAGCAACAAGCCAGGCAAAGTAATTATTCAAACTTTTAATCCTGATAATACCACGATAAAGTGTGTTAGCGCTAATGATTACGATGCTTTTTATGCTAAAGAAATGGAAGTTCGTAAAAAGCTTAAATACCCTCCATACTATTATCTTATAAATATTAAAGTCTGTAGTAAAGATTATGATAAAGCAAGTTCGAAGGCAACTAAAGTAGTTAATTATTTAAAAAAGCATTTAGATAAATCAAGTATTATTCTAGGTCCATCTACAGCCCTTAATTTTCGCCTTAAGAGTATTTACCGTTTTAACATAACCGTAAAATATCGCTTTGATAATAATTTAAAGAAAACTCTGAAAGAACTAGATAATATATTTGTAAGTTTTAAAGATGTCTTTTTAGAAATAGATTTAAATCCTTTGCAAGTATAATAATAGTATAGTATAATAATAGTTAGAAATAGATGTGTTAAAATGGAAGATAAATATCATTTTATACCTTATGCGTAAGCATATATTTATTGATGTAATAAAAGAACAGCCATGTTAATAGCTAATAAAATAATGATAAAAAATGGATGTGGTATAATATCTATTCCTATAGCCAAACAAAATGAATTTTATAAATTACTAATAGAATATTACGAATCCGACGATGAAGTTAAAATAAAAAAATTTATTTACGACAATGCCATAGATGGAATAGAGTTATAAAAATAGCTAAAGTATAAACTTAATTTTTTAGCAAATACCATGATAGTATAAGTTTTTTCTCTGAAAAATTAAACTAAAAACCTGTTTTTGAATAAAAATAATCTTTTTTACGCAAAAAATAAGTAGAAAGGATTTTTTTATGGCAAGATATAAAGTAGATATCACCGGTATTAATACTAATGAATTAAAAGTTTTAACTAGTAGTGAGACTACCAAGTTATTTGAGCGTTTCCACGCGGGAGATATGCAAGCAAAAGAAGAACTCATAAATGGTAATTTAAAATTAGTTTTAAGTATCCTAAGAAGTTTTAATAAAGGAAATTATAATATGGATGATTTATTTCAAGTAGGAGTTATAGGACTAATAAAGGCTATTGAAAATTTTGATTTATCTTATAATTTAAAACTATCCACTTATGCTGTTCCTTTAATATTGGGCGAAATAAAAAGATATATAAGAGATAATACTAGCCTTAGAGTCAGCAGAAGCATCAAAGATTTAGCTTATAGTATTATAAATTTTAAAGAAGAATACTTTAATAGAGAAGGGCATGAGCCTTCGACAAAGGAAATATCCAACACTTTAGGAGTAGAAGAATATAAAATTGCTAATGCCCTAGATTCCTTAAAAGAACCAGTATCTATTTTCGAACCTATCTATAACGATGGTGGCGATACTATTTATTTACAAGATCAAATCGCCGATAAAAAAGATTTAAATAGTGATAAAGACATGCTTATTTCCTTAAGAAGAGGTCTAAACAAAATAAAGGATCGCGAGCGCGAAGTTTTAATATCAAGATATATTGTTGGTAAAACTCAAATGGAAATTGCCGAATCGCTAAATATTAGCCAAGCTCAAGTTTCACGAATTGAAAAAAATGCTATTTTAAGTTTAAAGCGCATGATAAAATAATTAAATCATTTTTAAACTTTTAAATTATTTCTGAATATGATATAATGATTATGAGAGGAGGAGTTATGTTATGAAACGTGTAGGTTTAGTACTTGCAAGCTTAGCAATGATTTTTGCTATAACTGGATGCGGAGGTAAAAAATTAGATTGTGAATTAAGCGAAGATGGCGAATCTATGAGATATGTCTTTAACTTTGATAAAGATGATGAAGTTAAGTCTTTAACTGTAGAGATTACTAAAAAATTTGACAAAGATGAAGAAGATGATATCGATGACAACATCAAAGAAGCTAAAGAACAAGCTAAAGAAGAAGGCTATAAATTAAAAGTTTCTAAAAGCAAAAATAAAGTTACAATGAAAATGACTTTAGATGCTGATCAAATTGAAGATGTTGTAGGAAGTAGTTTAAATGTAAAAAGTAAGGATAGGTTTTAAATAATCTATCTTTTATTTATTTTTAGAATATGATATAATGAAGGCATTGAAAGGAGTTAGTTCAAATGAAACGTATAGGTTTAGTATTAGTGTCTTTAAGCTTAGTATTTTTAAGTGTAGGATGTGGAGGCAAAAGTCTAAATTGTAGCAAAACCCAAAGCGATCAAACTATGGAATATAATCTTAAGTTTGATAAAGATGACAAAATCAAATCTGGCACTATGACTTTAGTTCAAAAATACGATAAAGATGAAG
Organism: uncultured Bacilli bacterium; assembly: GCA_948543905.1. Next base: position 5,966 of record CAOVIS010000003.1, on the reverse strand, counting down.
TTGATGAAGATGAAATAGATGAATTTATCGATGAAATGAAAGAAGAAGCTAAAGAAAATGGTATGAAATTAAAAGTTAAAAAAGGCAAAGAAAAAGTTACTTTTACAATTAGTTTTGATGCTGATAAAGTAAATGAAGCTTTAGGAAGCAGCTATGATGATAATTCAACATATGATGAAATACAAGATGAGTTAAAAGATTCTGATTTCAAATGTAAAAAATAGGCAGATATAATTCTGTCTTTTTGCTGTAATATGTTAAAATATATGATATACTTATAATAACAGGAGAGGAGGATAGTGTGAAAAAACTTAGTTTAATGTTAGTTATGATGTTTTTATTAGTATTAACTCCCGGATGTGGCAAAGAAAAAAAAGATTCAAAAAAAGAAGATACTAAACAAATGGGAAAAGTTTTATCTTGCAAAGATGAAAGTATTGATGGCATTATAACTTCTTATAATCTAAATTTTAATGAATCTGACAGTTTAGAAAATGGTACTTCTGATATTACTATGACTTATGGAAAAGATATAACAGATGCCGATATCGAAAGCGCAATAAAAGAAATGCAAACAGCCGCGGATAATAGTGGAATGAAACTAACTTATCAAAAAGGCGATAAGGATATAACTTTTACTTTAGAATTTAATGCTGCAAAATTAGCTGAAGTCTTAGGTACTGAATATGAAGATAAAAGCATAAAATTAGAAGAGATTAAAAAAGATTTAGAAGAAAAAGAATATACTTGTACAATTAAATAATTTTTAAAGGAGTGTGTATGATTATGAAAAAAACAAGTTTGATTTTATTAGCTGGGGGATTAGTTCTTTTAACTACTGGATGTGGTGGTAAAAGCCTAAATTGTAAAATAAGTGAAGATGGTAATAAAGCGGAAATAAATTTTAAATTCGATAAAAATGAAACTTTAACTTCTGCAAGTATTAACGCAACTATAAAAGCAGATTCAAGGGAGTTTGATGAATATTCTGAGTTTTTAGAAGGTGGTGCCGAATTTAAAATGAACGGTATTGAACTAAAACTTAAAGACTCTAAAAATAATAAATATACTGTAACTGGCAAAGTAGATGTTAATAAATTAAATGATGCTATGCAAGATGCTATCGAAGATGAACTAGGTGATTTAGATATGGATACAATTGAAGAAAACCTAGAAGACGCTGGTTTTACTTGTAAATAGTGGTATTAAAGCATACTGCTTTTTTTTTTAGAATATAATTTTTTAGAGGTGGTATTTTTTGCGTTTAAGTGATTTACAAATAAAAATGGTTATTAATGTTAACGATGGCAAACACCTAGGAGTTATTGTAGATGCTGAGGTAAGTGAATCTGGCACTATTAACTACTTTGTTGTTATGCCTAAAAGTTTTTTTAAAAGATTATTTAAGAGCAATACTGAGACTAATATCGAAATTTCCCAAATTGTTAAAATAGGTACCGATGTTATATTGGTGAAAATTTAAATTTATGATATAATTAAGTAGGTGGATCTTATGAATAAAAAAACTTTTATCATTGCAATTTCTATTTTATTAATTGATCAAATATCTAAAAGTATTATCGAAGTTTACTTAAAATTTAATGAATCTTTTAAAGTAATTAAAAATTTTTTCTATTTAACACTTACTCATAATACTGGTGGTGCTTGGTCTATTTTAGATAATTACAGTTTTATTTTTATTATTTTATCAATCGTAGCTTTTATAATTATTTTAAAATTTATGCTTAGTTTTAAAAATAATCTACGTAATAATATAGCTTTTGCCTCTTTAATTGGAGGACTTTTATCAAATTTAGCGGATCGGATTTTTTTAGGGTATGTAAGAGACTTTTTAGATTTTCGAATATTTGGTTATGACTATCCTATTTTTAACATTGCAGATATTGCTATTGTTGTTGGCGTGTTTTTATTAATAATTGCCATACTTAAAGGAGAAGATAAGAAAGATGACGATAAAAGTAGAACAAAATGATATTAGAATTGATAAATATTTAAGTGAAGTAACTACATATTCAAGGGAGTTTATCAGTAAACTTATTAAAGAAAATTTAATTCTTCTAAATAATAAAATAGTTAAAGCTAGTACTAAAGTTATGCTTGATGATGAGATTACGCTAAATATTGAGGCTTACCAAGAAACAACTAATATTGAACCAGTAAAAATGCCTTTAGATATTATCTATGAAGATGAATATTTAATGGTTATTAATAAACCTAGTGGCCTTGTTGTACATCCTGGTGCTGGCAATTATAATAATACTTTAGTAAATGGTCTTATGTATTACACAAATAATTTAAGTGATATAGGCGATGTTAATCGTCCAGGAATTGTACACCGCATTGATAAAGATACCAGTGGTCTAATACTTGTTGCTAAAACTAATGAGGCTCATGCTATTTTAACAGAATATTTTAAAGAAAAAAAAGTCACCCGGGAATATTTAGCTTTATTAATTGGGGAATTTAAAAATGGAAGTGCTACGATTGATGCTCCAATTGGCCGTGATAAGAATAATCGCGAAAAGATGACAGTTACTGCCGAAAATAGTAAAAATGCTATTACCCATTTAAAAGTTGTAAAAAGATATAGGGGTTACACTTTAGTAAGTTGCATCTTAGAAACAGGTCGTACTCATCAAATCAGAGTTCATACGTCTTACATTGGGTATCCTATATATAATGATCCAGTTTATAGTGGTCACAAGTCCACGGAGTTTGGACAATTTCTTCATTCTTATAAAATGAGCTTTATTCATCCAATAACTAAAGAGTCCTTATCATTTGAAGCTCCACTTCCTAAGTATTTTAAAGATTTTTTAGAATCCTTAGAAAGTTAATTTGACAATTAGCCAATTCCAGATTATAATAAACCTTACGAAAAGAGGTTTTTTATATGGATAAAACTAGCTTATGGCTCTAACTTTAGCTCTTACTATTCCTTTTAATTTACTAACTGGATGTGGAGCAAGCAAAAAAGACGAAGATAAAGAGGAAACAGATAATAAAACTTTCGAAGAAGTAATTGCAACTAATAATATTAGTCCCGAAGATTTAACAAAATTTTATACTGAAATGGCTAGCATTATTCCTCTATATAATTTAGAAGGAAAATATACTGATGCAACTCTTAAAGAAGAAGCTATCAAAGAAGAAGGAGAAAAAGTTGCTTGTTCTTTTAAAGAAACTGATTTTATTACTCTATATGATACTATTATTAAAAATTCTATTACGGGAATAAAATCTAAATATCAAGTTATAAAAGAAGATACTAAAACTAAAAGTTATGAAGAAAAGAAATATAATAATTTAGTAAGAATAGCTCTTCATAAAGCATTAAGTGAATTACTAGCTGAAGATTTATATACCAATGAAGATATGCATCAGTTAAATGCTATCAAAATTTGTCTAACTGATGAAGTTGACAATAAATCTTTAATTAATTTATTTTACGACAATGGCCCGATAGTAGCTTTAAATTTCAACAAACTTAATGAATACCTTGAAAGATTAAATTTAGAAGTAACAGACACGGATATGTTAAATATTTTATGTGAAAGCTTAAAAAGAGGCTTTAGAGCTATTATGATTTATAATTGCGATTGTAATAATAAAATTGAAGCCGGAAAAATAACCGAGCCTTTAATTCACAATGTCTTAAAAAATGCTGCAATCCGTTGTAATAGCAAGTATTCTAAAAATTCTATTGCTGGAATCCTCCTTAATAATGATGATTTTAATCATTTACGAGGTGAAGCTATAATCTTACTTTTAGCAGCTTTTAAACCAAATAGAAATATTAATGATTTTTATAAATGCATATATGCTAATGATTTACAAGGTTTATATGATTTCTTTGAGCTTAAAACAGAGGAAGAAAAAGATACATTCTATAAAATATTAGATAGTATTAACTTTATGAATAACTGTAAACCTGAAGATTTAGGCTTAGAAATAGACTCAGATGATATTATAACTTATCGAAATGCTGTAGGTTATGCTTATAAAGCTGATGTTTTAAAAACTTGTGTTAAAGATTTAATGAATTATGTTGCTACCAATAAAGATTTAACTATAAATGAAGCGGTAGCGTTATATACATTCGCTAAAAATATTGCGATAAGTGCTACTAATATAACTTTAGACACAACTAAGGAAGCCCAATATGATGCAAACTTTGTTGAGTATATTAGGGGTATTGAAGAAATATATACCGAATTTTTAAGTAAATTTTATAGTGTTTCTCTAACTGAAGTAAAAGAATTATTAACTTCTTCTGTAAAATACAATCAAGAAGAAGTATTCCATTCTTATTCTATAGCCATTGATAACGCAAAGTTAACAAGTAAATTTCCTTTACTAG
>CAOVIS010000003.1:0-1549 GCA_948543905.1 uncultured Bacilli bacterium | reverse complement strand
AAATATTTAATGAAGAAGCCGGTTTAGTAATTCGCTAAACCTTTTATTTTGCAATGGACTTTATATTACCAATTTGATACAATATTTTAAAGAGGTAGTTTATGAAGAGAATTATAGATGTAGGAATTGATGTAGGAAGTACTACGGTTAAATTAATAGCCATGTATAAAGATAAAATATTATTTAAAGATTATCAGAGACATTTTTCTAATACTTTAAAAACAATAGAAAGGCTTATGCAAGAATTATTAAAAAAAGTAAGTTCTGAAGATAGTTTTAGAATTGCTTTTACTGGAAGTGGAGCGCTTGCCTTAGCCGAGTTTTTGGAAATTCCTTTTATTCAAGAAGTTATTGCTTGTAAAAATGCTACTTTAAATTATGCTAGTAATATTGATGTTGTAGTAGAACTTGGTGGGGAAGATGCTAAGATAATTTATTTTACGAATGGCCTTGAACAGAGAATGAATGGAAGTTGTGCTGGTGGAACAGGGGCTTTTCTAGATCAAATGGCGGTTTTACTCAATACTGATACCAAAGGCTTAAACAAACTAGCTGGTACTGGTGAAAAAATATATCCCATTGCTTCTAGATGTGGTGTTTTTGCTAAAAGTGATATTCAACCTTTAATTAATGAAGGTGCTAAAAAAAGTGATATTGCTCTATCAATTATGCAAGCAGTAGTTAATCAAACTATAAGTGGTCTTGCTTGTGGTAAACCAATTCGCGGGAATGTTATGTTTTTAGGTGGCCCCTTAAATTACTTAGATACCCTAAGAACTTGTTTTATTAAAACGCTAAATTTAAAAGAAAGTCATAAAACATATCCACCATTTATAGTAATAATAGGTTTTATTTGTATGATGTTAATCGTCTTTAATAGATTTGAAGCTTCTTTTTTATATAGTGGAGTATCTTATGGAAGCATAGGTTTATGTATATTACTAATAGGAATACCTAGTATTTTTGATAAAAAAGGCAAATATACAACGAAAGAAGCTTTTTATCTAATTGGTTCAACTATTCTTTTAGGATTATTTTTTAATCAATTCATGTTATTATTTAAAGGTGACAAATGGTTATTATTATATCTATTATTAATAGCGACAATGACAGACACTTTTGCTATGTTAATTGGTTGCTTAATAGGAAAACATAAATTAATCCCTGATGTTTCTCCAAAAAAATCAATAGAAGGAAGTATTGCAGGAACCGCAGTAGCTACAATAATATCTTCCATTTACTATTATAATATAATGACAAACGACATAAACATATTTATCCTAATATTAATGACCTTATTTTTATCCATATTAGGACAATTAGGAGATTTGTTTTTTAGTAAAATAAAAAGAGAAAATAATATAAAAGACTATTCTAATTTAATGCCAGGTCATGGCGGTATATTAGATAGATTTGATAGTATGACATTTATAATATATGGCTATATTATAATTATAAATATTATTAATATAATGAAATAAAGATAGGTGATTAGATGGGAACAATTTTAAATATAATATTATTTGTTTTTATTTTAGGAATATTAGTA
>CAOVIS010000002.1:15818-29612 GCA_948543905.1 uncultured Bacilli bacterium | reverse complement strand
TATCAATTTCATTCTCATAAAAACATATGCTATCGTTACATGTTACATCCAAATTAGAAGTATTCAAAACACTTTCATAGTCTTTATTAATATTTAAAGAATCTAAAGATATAGTAGTAGTATAATTTCGCAAATTAATCGAAATAGAATTTATAAAATCATAAAAAGACCTATATTTAATACCAGTTAAATAATCAATATGATTATTTTGAACCATCTCATTTTTAAAATCAGGCATAACCATTATTATCTTTTCTTTAGCTCTTGTAAGGCCAACATAAAACAACCTAATCTTCTCTGAAATTTCCTCTTCATAATAAGATTTCTTTATTAAAGTTTTTACAAATAATTCACCAATACCTTCTTTATAAAAAGGCGTTAATATTCCATAAATATTACTAAACATAAATTTATTTTTTAAATCACTTAAATTAAAATCCTTTTTAAAACCCGCAAAATAACAAATAGGAAACTCTAACCCTTTAGATTTATGAATATTCATAATCTTTACACAATTACCAATACCTCTAACTTCTTTATATTTAATTTCTTTTTTACCACTTATCATCTCGTCTAAATAAGCTTCAAAATCTCTAATTGTAAAGCCTAAATCTTCCATATTACTTGCAATATCTTGTAAATAATCTAACCTAAATATAGCCGCCTCAATATTTCCAACTTTAATTAAATTTTCATAAATATCAAATTCTTCTATTATATTTTCAAGTAACATCTTTGGCGTTAAACTATCTATATCTTTAGCTAATTTAAAACATTTTTTATAAATATCACTTTCATAAAAAGTATTAAGCGTACTATAATTAAATATTTCACTATCATTTAAATCACTTAAATAACTTCTCGCAATACTAACAAAATTATATCGCATTTTAGTTCCATAATCTTTATCTTTAATAAGAAGTATTAAACTTGTAATATTCTTAATTAATCTAATATCTGCTTCATCTACCAAATTACTATCATTATAAACATCTAAAGAAACATTACCATATTGGAAAATCTTTTTATATCGCGCCATCTCACTACCACGATCTAAAATAATACAAAAATCACTAAACTTAACATAGCGATTACTATTTAAATCAAAATCATATACTTGATATTTATTCTTAACTTTATTTTTAATATCATCTAATATTATAAAAGCTTCTATTTCTGTATTATAATACTTTCCATCACTTTCATACTTTAAAATCTCCATATTATTATCATTATTATTAACTCCATTTTCCATATAAGCCATATTCCCATAAATCATTGCTTGATTAAGCTTATAATCTACTCCTCCAGCATAATCTGACATAATAAGATTAAAAATTTCATTAATATTATCTAAAACTTCTCGTCTTGACCTAAAGTTTTTTAATAATAAAATTGCTTCTCCACCTATGTTTTTACTATAATTATCATATTTATCTCTAAAAATATTAGGATTAGCATTACGAAACCGATAAATAGATTGTTTAATATCACCCACCATATAAACATTATTATTTGCTATATTACTAATAAACAACTCCTGCAAATCATTGGTATCTTGATATTCATCAATTAAAATTTCATTATAAGTACTTTTAAATTCTTCTTTAATATCATCATTTTCCATAACAATTTTAATTGCCATTTTCGCAATATCATTAAACTCAAAAGCTTCTTCTTTTTTCTTATATTCATTTATTCTAAAATCTAATTTAATCAAAATATCAATAATAGCTTCAACATAATCTTTAGTGCTTAAAAGTTGCTCTTTTAACTCTTTTTCACTATAAACCGTAAGCTCTAATATTTCTTTTACTATATTCTTAATATTTTCCTTTATTGGCAATACTTCTTCTGAAACATCTCTAAATTGCACTAATGGTATTTTTTTTACTTTAAATAAATCATCATAACCTTTAGGATTAAATAAACCACTATAAGAATTATAAACCTTCACGTATAATTCTTCATCTATCATAGACTCTAACGCATAAACACTTGATTCTAAATCAAAAGCTAACTCCTTCAAATAATTAAAATACTCTAAAAATAATCTTTCTATATTTTTATCATCATAAAAACTTTTTAAATAAGTATTTAAATAAGATATTTTATCATATTTAAGATCTAAAGATCTATTAATATTTAAAATAGCCTCTTTTATGCTAACATCATCTCTATTTGTAAAATCCCCAATTAATTTTAAAAATTTATCGTCCTTTTTAGTATATAATTCTAAAAATATTTCTTCTAAAATTCTATTTTTTTCCAGATTAATAATTGAAGAATCAATAATTCCAATATTTTTACTAATACCTAAAATATAATGATATTTCCTTACAACTGATAAAGCAAAAGAATCAAAAGTTGTAATATAAGCGCTATCTATATACTCCATCTGTTCCAAAATTCCTGCTTTTTTTATTTTTTTTCGTATTCTATTTTTCATCTCTCCAGCCGCTTCATTCGTAAAAGTTAAAATAAGAATCTTACGTATATCAATTCCATCTTTGACTTTTCTAAGAACTCTTTCAGATAAAACCGCAGTCTTTCCTGATCCTGCCCCAGCCGAAACTATAATATTAGTACCTTCCTTATATATTGCTTGTTCCTGTTCCGCTGTCCACTTCATTCTTATCACCTCCAATTACTATTTCATCACTCTTATTCATAAAACATATATCTTTAAATTTACAATACATGCAAGCATTATTTTTATTCTTAACAACTTTAGGATTAATATCAAAATTACCACTAATAATATTATCTATAATACTCTCAATCTTAATATCAACTAAATCTATTAACTCATCCATATCTTTATTTGATAAAACCTTAGCTTTAGAACTTATACTACCATCTTTTTTATACTTCAAATTCTTAATAATTTTACTATCCTGATAATCTTTATCTAACATTGCTAAAATATTAGTATCGCTATTAGAATAACCATTAAGTCGCATATTTTCTCTTTTTATATCCATTAAACTTTTTTTACTATCAATATTAGGAATATTATCCATTACCTTTTGAATATAAAATCCCGCAATACTAGCCTTCCGAAATCTTTCTGAATTTTTTAATAAATACAAATATATCGGCAACTGCATATTTAACCCATATTCTAAGTTATCAAGTGTAATCAGAGTATTTCCTGTTTTATAATCCACTACTGCTAAAACTTCTTCTGCTTCTCTTTCATTATACATAATTTTATCAATTAAACCTTTAATAGTTACTTTGAATTCTTCTCTATCTTTATAAACATATAATTCCGTTTCTAAACTTAATTTATTAAGTTTACCTTGACTCATTTGTTCATTTATAATTACAATCATATCTTTAATTTCTAAACAAATTCGTTCTAGATAAAAATATTCTTTTGCACTTAAAACATATTCTTTATCTTTAATAAACTTCATCGCTTCTACATTAACATCTATCTTATTATTCTTAGCATATAATTCTAAAATATGATGCACAATATTTCCAATAATAGTCTTAAAACTATCCTCATAAATATTAAGATTTAAAATTCTCCCCAAATAATACTTAAAAGCACATTCATAATACTCTTCAATACTAGTATAAGAAAGAACTAAATTACCCTCTAATCTATTTTTTAAAGCAACTAAATCAATCCCCTGAAACTTATTGCTATACTTTCTATAGGGAATTTCTAAATTATTACTATATAAAGATAATTCTTCACTTATTATATTAAACTTATATAAATTATCTAAATCCTTAGCATATCTAAGGTTACTATTAAGTATTGAATAAGAAACATTTTGCTCTAAAAAAATTTTTTTTACTTCAATTTCTTCCTCACTTATAATTAAAGATGGATAAAAAACCCCTCTAGCATTAGCATTTTTATAAGTAATAACCAAATTTTTAATATTATGGATTTTATTTACTAACTCTAGTTTAGCATTTTTATTTTTAATACTACTAGTATCCAAACCTAATAATTCTTTAATCTTATCACTTAAAAAATCTTCATCTTTAAAAATCTTAGGATAACATCCAATATTAAATCCTAATAAGAAAACATAATCATCATCACTAATATAATCTTGAATATCAATTACTTCTACAGCCTTATCATATAATTTACTTTTAACTGAAGTCATTTTTAAATCTTCAATAATAAACTCTTTTCTTATCATCTTATCTTTAATTAAAACTGATTTATTAATAATATTTACTAAATCATTAGCATTACTATATTTTTCTTGCAACTCTATAATATTATCTTTAATATCCTTATTATCATAATTATCTAAAAAATCTTGAGCAACAAGCGTACTATAAAAACTATTTTTACCATCTAAATTAAGTGGTATCTTAAATATTTTAAAATACCTTTTTAATGTATTATCATAATCACTAGAAGCAATAATCTTAATATTATTAATATCAATATTACGATTTAACAATTCGCTTATTCTACTAGCTACAAATTCCACTTCCTCATTCATATTTATAGCTTCATAAATATTTGGCACATATGTTTTTCTATTATCACTTTTTAATTCATAAGGAAACCCTATATCATCTAAAATAAGCTTCTCTTCCCTTGAAAGAAAATCGCGCCCATACACAATAATTTTAGTATTAATAAGCGATTTTTTAAAATTACCATTTCTAATTAATAATCCACCATTATCTAATTCTTGTTTTAATTTATTTAAAAACTTTACTTTTGCATCATCTAAATCTTTTAAAAAATACATATTATCTAAATAAATTTTAGCTATCTTTATATTTACATTATAATTTTTTATAATATACTCCAATGTATTATTATCATAATCAAAAAATAATTTCTTTTTAAGTTCCAAGAAAGTATAAAATTTAATATTATATAGAAGTTTATTATTTACTATATCCATTAATATTCTTTTTTTATTACCATTACTTGTAATAACAACATATTTATCTTTTACCATAATAACCCTCCTATACTTTACTAAGCCATAATTATAATATCATACAATTGTTTAGGAGTCAACCAAAACCCCACAAACTAATACAAAATAAAACTCCAGCTTACACTGAAGTTAAATATCTAAATGGCGCTCGTTGTAGGACTCGAACCTACGACCTAACGGTTAACAGCCGTGCGCTCTACCGACTGAGCTAAACGAGCAGTACTACTAAATTATAGTAAATATTATGCTTAATGTCAATAATTTTATACAATTTTTTTAAATATTTCTAAACTACTTCTACAAATAGCCCTTCAATCATAATTTTTTCTATTTTGTCTATATCTGTAAAAATAAATTAATACCCTTTTTCTTAAGTGAAAACGTATATTCTAAACAATTAACAGTTTTTTTATAAAGATAATAAAATTTTAACATCAACATCATTTAAAAATTAAAAAAAACTTAAAGTATAAGTTTTCTCCAAAAATTTACAATTAGGATAATTTATTACTCGCACAACCTAAAAGCGACTAACATTTAAAAGTAATTTTAAAATTTAACTAAAATCACATAACAAATATATCATACAAAATATCTAATATCAAATTTTTTCAAAAAAAATCCATTTCTGGACTTTAATCTATTAAGTACCTGTTGTAGGAGTTGTAGGTGTCTTAGGCATACTACATCCTGTATCAGCACTCCAAGATTCTCCACCTATTGCAGTACAATGTTCTTGAGCTTCTTTTTTGCAACTATCTCCAGGATGATTTACACAAGCAGCACATACCTTATACTCTCCTTCAACTTCTTGAAAGTTATCTACTAATTTAAATACTGTACTTACTAAAGTTGGAATAAAGAATATTACAATACCTGCTATAGCTCTCATTGCAAGAGACTTAATAGCCTTCTTAATTTCATCATCTTTACTTGCTACAACAGCCTTACCTAAATCTATCATACCAAATAAAATTATTAAAATTGGAATTACAATCTTAAATACCCAAAGTACCCAACCTACAATATTCCAAACTTGCCATAAATCAGAACATACTGATGGAGTCATTATTAACATACACATTTCCTCGCTTTCTTTATATACTAATTTTAACTTAACTTGCTTATATTGTCAAGTTTTTACCATTTTTTATGTCAAATTATGTTAAGAATTATTCATTATAATCAAAACTGCTATAATTAGAAGTACCATTACTCCTAGACCAGTAGTAATAAGCATCTTCGTAGTCTTACCTTCCATTTTCTCCAACCTATTTTTATATTTTGTTTCTCTTGCTTTTTGTTGTAAATTCGAAATAGTTCTTGAAAATGCTAATAATTGTTCCTGCTTTCTCTCTTGCCTACCTAAACTAAGACGATATAAAAGTCGCATCATCCGCATAGAATCTCGAACAGGATATTCTCTTGCAAAATTCATATAAGGATCTATTGTATCATTACCAGCATTAATCTCATTAATAAGTTGTTTTAATCCGTCTTTAAATATTTCAGGTGCATCTTCCATTGATTTACCAATTGCTACTGGCACGGTATAATGTTGAATAAGTATTTCAAGTCCTTTTAAATAATATGGAAGCATTGTATCAATTTCATTTAAATGTCTCCGATAATAACTCTTTAAATTAATATAATCTAACTTAAAGAAAGCAAAACCTACAATTAAAACTATAATAAAATACACATAAGACATATTTTTAAGTAATAAACAAAAAACTAAAATCATAATAATAAATGCATTTTGTAATCTTTTATTAAATAAAATATCTGGATTTACTTGATCTCCATATTTTGCTCTAATATAAAAATCATAGTCTTCTTCTTTAAGTCTTCTTAAATACATCTCATTATCAGCAATAAGTTTACTAATACTTATCTTGCCACTCTTAGTCAAAATATAAAATATAATCGCTGCGACTATCGCTATCTCTATTTGCATTTACTCAGCCCCCACATCATCATTATAATATTTTTCACCTGTTATTAAGAAGTAACAATTAATTACAATAATTAAATGGAGAATTAAATGAACATACCATAAATCTAACAGTTTCAAATAACTATCTTTACCTAATAATACCTGCATAACAAGTACTAATAAAAATAAAACTAATGCAAATGTTATAAACTTTGTATGAAATTGTTTTCGATCCATTTGATCTCGATAAACAGCTTCAACTAAAGAGTCAATATCCATACTCATATTTTCTAATGCTTCTCCTGAATCCTTAGCTCCTTCTTTAGTAATTTGTAAAAATAATTGATGCATATTCTTTACCATATAAAATGGATATTTTTGATTAAAAAACTCAATTGATTCATCTACCGTACCATTTTGATAAGACATATTTATCATTGTTTTAACATCTTCTAAAACCGGATCTTCCAAAATTCCAGAGTCGCGTACTCCTTCTAAAGATTTAACAAAACTTTGAGTTGTATTAAATTCCATAATAACATTAGTCGTATATACCTGTATTTGTTCAAATATATATTCACTATAAATTCTTTTACTTCTAAGCCAAGCAAGATAAGGAATAAAAGCAATCGCAATGCCTCCATAAACTGCTACTAAAATTAAACTATAAAAATATAAATATGCAATTCCACCCGCAAGTCCCCCTATAATTGCTACCTGAACTGTATAATCTTTAATCGTATAATCTTGCTTTAATTCTTTCATTTTACTACTTATAGTTTGAAAACTATAAGGTGCATATTTCTCATAAATAACACTAAATTGCTTTTTATAAAAATTATAAAAGGATTCACTACCATCATTTCTTCGGTAAATAATAACAAAAATAGCAATAGCCCACAAAATTATTAATTCCATAGTATCCTCCTTTTATAAACTTTCCACAACCTCATTAGTACTTGTTCCACCATTTAAATGAAACAAATCTTCTTCCAAAATAACACCCTGAATTGCTAAATAATTTCTTAAAAACTTAGTCGGATTATTTAAACTAAACCGTCCATCTAAAGTTTTTTGGAATATCGTATTTACTTGAGGCTTATTATCATCATCAACATAAAATTCACATATTTCCATAATTTCTCTTTGAAATCTTCCGAATTTCTCACTCATATAACCCTTAACATATATACCAATTTGTACGTATCTATGAATCGTTGTTACAAACTGTTCTACATCAATATTAGATTCAATCAAACTATACATACGCATTGGTATTAAAGCCGCTTTATCTGAGTGAATAGTTGAAATAATATGGTGTCCAGAAGAAATTGAGTTACGAACAGCCATTACTGCCTCAGCACTACGAACCTCTGATAACAATATCCAAATAGGATTCTGTCGCATACAGGTTACCAATACATCTGAATAACTTGCAATATTATTAGTCTTCATTGCCACTATATCTCTGTGTGGAAATATTCGATCTAAGTGTAACTCCAAAGTATCCTCAATTGTAATAATCTTCTCACTCGTTTTAGTATGACTTGCTAAATATTTAACAAACTCTGTTTTACCAGAACCAGTCTCACCACTTACAATAATATTGGCATGACCTTGTACACATTTAAGTAAAAAATCTAATAAATCAGCACTTACATATTCTTCACTCAAAAGCTTTTCTCTATTAAGCCTAATCTTAGCTGGTGTTTTACGAATAACTAATGCTACTCCATTAGTGGCTATCGAATCATGAATAAAATTAAGACGCAACTCAGTTGATTCTGCATCTAAAAAAGGATGTGCCATATTGAATGTTTTACCCATAACATTAGAACATTGAAACGCGAGCTTTTCAATCATCGCATTATTTATCTCAGGCCTCTCCACCCGATAAACACCTTTAGTTAATGATTTAAGCCATAATTGCCCACCATTAGTATAAGATATATCGGTAATATCATCAACATCTATAAACTCTTTTAAAGGTCCAAAATCTATTTGGGAAAATATTGCATCATTCAAAGTATGACACCTCCTTATTTTATTCTTTTAAAATTTTTTAATCAGGGATTGTTTCATCAGGAATCTTTGCTGTTCTATTTTCAATTTCTGTTCTTAAGAACTCACTAGTATAAGAAGCATTACCAGGAACTGGAATCAAGCTAATTCCTGATAATAACTTAGCTTTACTAAGTAATAAATATAATTCTTTAGGTACTGCAAATACCAAAGCTGTTGGAGTCGTAGGTACTGATGTTAAGAAAACACTATTACCACTACTATCTCTAACATCAAGAATAGGAAGTTTTGTAATAAACTCACCAAAAACTAATAATCCTTGTCTCATACTTATATATAAATCTATATAATCTCCAGGGTACATTGAATTACCATAAGTAGATTGAATATCAACAGGTAAAGTTACTGGTTTATATCCATCAGGCATATTCTGAAATACATTTACTGGTATTTTTGAACATGTATCTACTTGTTCCGTATAAAAATAACTACCTTGAGGAATTGCCGTTCCTACTCTAACACAATTAGGTGTTGCTGTATTAACAACATTATTAACATTCGAAATTAAGGTTTTATTATTACTTACTGTTGACCTAAGAACATCAGCAAGTCCTACCATATCACTAGTAATTTCTGTAGTTGCTGTTATAGTTTTTTTAGCATATGGTATTTTTATTGTATCTATAGCTGATTTAACTCGGTAATTATACCCTACATATAAAACTACAATACCTAACATTACACCTATAATTGTAACTGTATTTTTATTTGACAAAAATCTTTTAATTGTCGCTATTATATTTCCCATTTTATTCCTTCCTCTCTTCTATACTGCACTCCAGAATCTTGATGGACTACCCTTTAATCTACTATGACAGGCATTATCCTGATAATGCCACCACTCAGATGCTAAATCACTTATATCACCAACACTCATCATATAATTATGTAAAGCTTTAGCTCCTGCGCTATTTGCCATACCTGGTGCATAATTAAGACTAGTTTTTAAACTTGGCGTCTTATATTTGATTGCTTTTGTACTTAACTCATGCATAGCTGTTGGCATCGATTTACCACTAAGTGTTATATCAACAGCACATGCTGTGTTATGAGTTGACACTCCCTGTGAAATAAACCAACCAATATCCCAAGAACCACTCTTAATACCAGATTTTACTGTATTATTACTATTATACAATGCAGTTAATTGTTTATTAGCTAACTGACTAACCTGTTGAGGCCTATAAGCATCCATAATAACGAGAGTATCTCCACCACGTCTTGCATTTTCTGCTGCCACTTTAAGTTTCTTAGCAAAAGAATACGTAATAGGCACCCAACTGTTATTATATTCGCTACTATATAAACGTTTGCCAGTAAGACCAGCTATATTTACCCCAGAACTCTTATAAATGCTACTACTAGCATTAGTTATATTAAATTGGGTATTTGGAAGATATCCTACAGCATTTATTGCCATATAATCACTAGCAACCCAACCACATTTGCCATCATATTCAATCGCCCATAAATCAGCCGATTCCCCCAAAATCTTAAACTTCTTACCAGGGGTTGTAGTTCCAGTTACTTTAGCCGATTTAACATTCACATTATCATAAATATTTCTTGTATGCATTGCCACTCCTTCTTTACCAGCAAGAGTCTTATCTGCAATACCAGACCTACAAGTATCAGCAACTACATTACCACCGGAAGAACCACTTCCTGTTGAACTACCTGTACCAGTATTTGTTCCCGTTCCTGTGTTATTCCCAGTGTTATTATTTGTTCCTGTATCCGGTCTATTAGTAGATGAATTATTTCCTGAATTATTAGAACTATTACCTCCGGTATTATTGTTATTATTTCCACTAGATGTATTATTATTTGCATTATTAGAACCAGTACCTGTATTAGTACCAGTACTAGGCCTATTATTACTAGACCCTGAATTAGTCCCGGAACCAGTATTATTATTAGATCCAGCTCCGGGTTGATTAAAATTTGTGTTATTATTACCTGTATTATTTGAATTATTTCCTGTATTAGGTCTATTAGCCGTAGTTATCTCTTTAGCAAATGTTTGCAAAATAGCATCTATTCTAGTAACTGTATCATAATTGCCAGCTATAAAACTAGCTCCACTATTACTAAGTATTTCCACACTAACTTTAGGTGGTGCTTCATATATAGCATAGAAATTTACTTTAAAAGTCGAATTAGGAGCCATAACAGCCGGAAGCTTTCTTATGAAAACTTCCATAAATTTTTCTTTATTAATTTTAATTTCATTATAATCACGATAATAAGCAAAATCAATTGATTCCAACATGGAAGCATCAACATTTTCTTTAATCGTATAATAATCTTGGGTTTCAGTAGAAGTTATACCATTAACAGTAATAACCAGTCCAACAATAGCTACACCGAAAACTACTAACCAATAACCCCAATATGAACTTTGCATATCTTAACTCCTTTCCTACTTCCAAGAAGGTCCAAGCATATAGTATTCAAAAGTACCATATTCATAACCTTTTTCTTCCATATCTTTGCGTCCTGGATCATATCCACTCCACATTTCGAAATAATCACCACGAGCTCCAGACACATCAGTTGATCTTCGATATCCTGATTGAGCAATCTTACTACTAGAATCTACTGTCCCGTAAGTTCCATTTAAAACTTCATCAATAAATTCACTAAAGCAAGCAGTTCTGGCATTTCCACCAAGAGCATAGCAATTCATATTATCATTAGAATATACCCCACCAACAGAATCATTATAAGATTCTATTTTCTTTTGATCATCTGGACTAAATGTAATACTAAGTATTGGTTCTTCACCATATATTTCTTCGCCTTTTTCTTCAATCTCTTGTAATGTATCTTTAGCTTTATCATTACTATTTCTATCCCAGTTATAAGAATCAGTTCCATTTGGGAATAAATTATTTAAAGTAACTTGTTTTTGATATACCGAGAAACCAGCTTCTGAATCATAAATACATCCTACACCTATACACTCAGCTACACAATCATTACCGTCACATACATCATCACCACAGTTAGGTCCTTGACAATTTGAAATACAATTATCAGTACATTCCTGATTAAAATTACATTCCCAACCTTCAGTTTCAATTATATTTACTAAATAAGAACACATATAGACTATCTTATCTGGTTCAACCTCAGCATTAGAATTTCCAACCAACCTACCTAAATTTCCTTCTTTATAAAATTCACCTATATTAGTCATATTAAGAGTATACTTATAAATTCCCCGAGCAGTTTTTAAATCAACAGGCAATCTATTAGGAAGTTCCACAGCATTCTTAACATTAGTACCTGCTTTTTCTATACTAACTACTTTACCACTAGGATAAATATTATAGAATAAAGTCTTAGGTTTATAACTTACTTCAATATTAGAAGTTATCTTTTTATAAGTAGCATCTGAAATATCATGCTTATCCTCATAACACTCATTGTCATTACAATGTACATAAGTTAAGTTATGTAAAGATTTACCATTAGAATTCATATTACAACTTTCATATGTACCATTTACTTCGCTAGGTGTAAATCCATTTGTCCTATCAAAGTTACCATTACAATACCATTCAGAAGTATTAATACCGGATTTTTCTTCATCCATCTCACCTTTATGTATTTCCTTCATGTAAACTTCATCATAGTCATAATAAACATCAGCACCATATACAATTTCACTTTCCCAATCAGAGCAATGTTTATAATCTGCAATATATTTAGCATATTTCTGTTGAGCCGCAACTAGCTTAGCATGAGCAATAGCCATTTGTTCTGCAATATAACTTTCAAGCCATGCTCCATCACGAACTTCATCAATTACTGTTACATCCATCGAAGTTGAAGTACTACAATCATAAGGATCTCCTTCAGCATCATGACATGTTCTTGGACACTCATGAGAACATCCTTCTTCATCATGAGTTAACGAACTAGCAGTTTTTTGATCATGAGCTTGATATTGTCCAATATCAATAATCTCACCAGTTTTTTCATTAAATATTGGTCTATAAGCTGTAAAGTCATATTCATCTGTAAGTGATCCAGTTACATACTCAGTATGTCCTGTACAAGTAGAACTACAATCTTTTGAACTACAAGATGTACATGGATTAGCCTTTGGACCATCATGAGGATTAGATTTAGATGCCGTTTCCCAATTTTTCCACTCATTAAACGCTTGATAAATTTCTTTTTGAGCTTGTAAAATATCTTTAACATATTGCTCTCTGTCTATATCTGCCGTATAACAATTTTTAGTGCCAATAACTTTAGCATTAAAAGTAAAGTATCTACCAGCATTTACAAGCTTCGCATTAGGAAGATACATCTCATAATCTTCTTTACATGAAACATGACAATATTTATTTTGTTCTAATGTATATGAATTACCTTTACCATCTTTAGTTCCCTCAATACCATTATAACCTTCCGAACCATTAGATTCTTTCTGTTTATTTACTTTTGTAACAAAACAAGCTTTAACGTCATCATCTTTAGGCCCATAAATATTTACTTCATGTTCATCAGTCGTTGAAACTGTAAGCATATCTGACTCACAACATTCCCATACACCTTCAACACTACCTTCACATGTAGCCTCACATATTTCTTCTTCTTCTCTACAAGCTGCTGAATCTCCTAAAGCACATTTCACTTCAAGTTCACTACACTCCCCACAGCCTGCCGCAAAAAATTCCTCACATTCACTACTTCCAATATTACCAGAATTTTTACAAGCATCAGCTAAAGCATCACAATTACAATCTTCAATTAATGATGTTTCGTAATTTACTTTACTAATTGTTTTTTTACCAGCATCTGTTCCTCCTCCAATACTTTCTA
>CAOVIS010000002.1:12285-15808 GCA_948543905.1 uncultured Bacilli bacterium | reverse complement strand
CTTCTCCTTCAATTTTGCCATTAATACCAGGAACCTCACTAGGAGTATCTTCTCTTGGCACTACACTAACATATCTTTGATTAGTTGTATCAGTACCTTGCGTATTAGTTTTATTTCTTCCATACCAAACAATACCAACATAATCAGAGAATAAATCTTCATTAGAACCAGAATCAGTATAACTATATTCTAAGCCCCATTTCATTGGCTGAGCCCCACACTTTAAAACTGGCGCACTTCCAGGAACTTTTACTGATTTGTATCCTTGAAATCTCATTGTTACAGTTATTTTTGTATTTTTAGCTTCTTCAGCACTTCCAAATCCACCTTCAAGCAAATTAGTACCTAAGCTACAATTTCCATCACTACAAATATTTTTAGAACCAACTTGAATTGCCATAATCTTAGGCTGTTCTTTAACTCCAAGCGCTGCTAAATCTTGCTCATACTGCAATTTTGTAAGTTGAAAACTCGATTTGCCATCATTTGTAAAATTCTCTAAAGTAAATACATATTTAACATCAAGGTAAGCAAGTTCTCCAATCGAATCACTCATAGTTTGAGGACTTAAGCTTTCACCAACTTCAGCTTGCGCAGAAACTTTAGCCCCTCCTGTACTACTCTCACCATTAACTCCACCTTCAGTATGTTTAGCTGCTTCAATTATTGCTTTATTTACTAACTCTCTTGCTTTTTGCAAAGCCGCCGAAGATGTACCAGCACTACTTTCAAATTTAGCTGTCTTATATTGAGCAAGTGCATCAGTCTCCATAAATCTTGGATAATCTACTTTAAGTTGATTCTCCAAAGATGCATAAGCTTGCTTACTCTCAGGATAATAATCATCCTCAATTAACCATTTATATGCTGTACCAGCATAAGCTCTATTTAAAGCACTATCAATTTCATCTGTACCACCATCTTGATCAAGTCCAAATATAATATCAACCATTCGTACCGCAATAGATGCAGCCATGTTATCATCACTACCAGGTGTTGAATTCATACTACTTGTTAAAACACTCATCATTGCAATATCATGATAATAAGTATTAGTACCCCAAATATTGTTTTGTGATTGTTGAAGCAAAAAACGTGAAGCATACAAATCAGTCGCTCCTTGTTTATTAGCATCTAAACACCACATTGGTGCTCCATTAAAACTATAAGAATAAAATTTAGGATTATCCATATAAGTACCATCACTCTTTTTTACTCTAAGATCCCAAGCACTTCCATATTTATTGCCTTCAACTTTTCTTTGTCCTTGAGTTGCCCCACTCATATTTTCTTGTTTTTCTGCTGCTTTTAAAGATCCTCCATTAACACACATTAACCCAGGATTATCTTCACAAGGAGTACCAACATAAGCTAAAACATCTGTACTTTCAACTATAAAACCAACCAAAACAATAATAAATAAACTAGCATTTTTTAAAGTTTTCATTATACAATCCTTCTCCTTTGCTTTTTTACTATTATCACTGTAACTATGACCCCTGCACTAACTATAACTAAACTAGTAATAGCAATTACTACTGCATTATCTTTAATAAAAGCTCCAAACCCTTTTTTCTCTTCTTCCTTCTTTTGTTCTTCTTCCTCCTGTTTTTTTAATACATTCTTGTAATATCTATTAGCCAACTCCTCAAATTCATAATAGCTAACAGATGGGATAGATAAAAATTTATTACAAAGATAGAACTCAGGTATTTTCTTACATATACTACTCTCACTATGAAAATTGTAATAAGGTGTTATTAGTGTATGTGTATATAATTTAGTGTTTGGACATCCTGTCTTATCAGTACTATATACATCAATTGTAAACTTTGTCGCTAACTCCAGTCTGCCCCATCTAAACATTACTGTCCCATTATCTGTATCACTATAATAAAATGTCTGCACTGTATTATCTACATTATTAGTAATCTTAACATAAACATCCTCAGTTAAATTTGCAATATAGACAATATGAAACAACGTTTTAGCTTTCTCATACTCTTGATCTTCCTCTCCATCAGGAGGTGTATATTCTCCTTCAGGAACATCTTCTTTAGGCTCATAACTAGGTTTAATATTAATAGCTATTCCTCGTAATTTTGCCATTTCTGAATTATCACATATAGCCATTACTGGACTAATACTAAATAAAAACACAACTACAACCAAAACTAACGTTCTTAATTTATGCATAGTATACACCAACCTCTTAAACAGAATTATAACACGATATGCTACATTTTTCAAGAAAAAATATTACTTATCAAAACCCAAAAAAGCTCATGCATTTCTACATGAACCTTGACGACTTAAGACTTCGAAAGTTTCTCAAGTACTAATCAATAATATTATATGTTTTCTAGACGTTTTTATTCGTAGAAAAACCCATTAAATATAAAATAATATTATAATCAACTGATTTTATTTTACTTTTTAAATTTTCAATTTCATTTACTATAAGACTTTCAAATTCTTTTCCTGTATCACTTCCAAGTAATAATTTCATAGACTTCATAATCATATAAATATTAGTTGATTTATCTTTATTGTCATAATTTTTATCAATAATTTTAAATGTAATTAAAAATTTACTATGAAAAGAAAATAATCTATCATTGTGTGCACATATATTCCTTATCATAGTCATATTTTTCATAATCTGTTTTAACAATATATCTGATATTTTAAATTCTTTACTAATTGATTGCCTATCTACTTGTTTTAAGATTGTATATAATCTACTTAACTTCCCTAATGTTAAAATTTTTACTAGTACAAAAGGAGGAACAAAGCTATAAACATCTAAATAATGTGTTATTGCCTCATGTTTACCATTTTGTTTATCTATTTCATCTTTTATTTTAGTAATCGCTTCTTTTATGATTTCTTGCCCTACTGTGTTATCAAAATTATCTGAAACTAAATAATTTTCTATTCCATATTTTGATGAGATTACTTCTGCCAACAAAGATTTAATAATTATTTCTATTTCAAGAATGTATTTTAAAAATATTGATCTTATATTCTTATCAAATTCAAAGCGTAGATTTCATCAAAAGATACATCCTTTTTATAATCACTAGAAGAAGTTTTTATATCTTTATAACTGTTTATTATTCCATAGTAAGAATATTTTTTAAGTTTTTCCAAAGTATCTTCTTTATTAAGTACTATAACACCTTTATTAATAATATAATCTAATAATTCATTTATATTTTTATATTGTTTCATTAAATCACATCCTTAAAATAAAACGACTCAGGGCTTCGAAAGTTTCCTGAGTACCAATCAATAAAAATTATAGCATAATTATTTACTACAGTCAATTCTTTTTAAAGTGTTGTCATTAAAATAAATACAACGAGTAAACAAATAAGCATTCCAAGCAAGAATTTCCAAATAAACTTTAACCAATCTCCATATTTAACATTTAAAGATGTAAGACCAATTCCAAGTACAATACTTGTAGGAATAAATAATTGTACGAATCCATATAAAGCTGTAAATATTGTAAATAATG
>CAOVIS010000002.1:0-12267 GCA_948543905.1 uncultured Bacilli bacterium | reverse complement strand
TTAATATAATCAACATATTCCACTGCTAAATACTCACCAAACATAAAACCTGAGAAAGCCATATCAGTATGGAATATATTGGCAATTAATGCAACTAATGACATTGTAGCTAAGTTAAACCCATCAGTTTTTGTGAGTAAAAAATTCATAATTGTCGAAATATATGGTGACATATAAACAACAACCATAACCATAAATGCTCCCATTACACATAAAATTGGCTTTATAACTCTTTTGGTACCATCCATATAATTACTTATAAAATCATTAAGTTTAACTTTATAACAAACTGCAATTAATACTGTAATTAAAAATACTAGTGGCACTAAAGTAAATGTATCCCATGAACCTATAGCTCCAAAATCACTACCTAAAATACTTTGGAATATATAGAAAGTCTCACCAATTTTAACTTCCGATACTGTTGTATGAAATTTTGTAAATATTTCAAGTCCAAAATTATTAAACCAGTTAAATGAACCTACAACTATTAAAATAAATGCTAATGCACTAATTATAATAAGTGGTGCTTTACTTGATTTTTTAGTTCCTTCTTCTATTTCAATTGGAAACATTTCAGTTGCTTCCTCACTATTTTTCTTCTTAGCTTCCCTACTCATATGTGATATCACCAAGAAATTAAATAATATTAAGCCAATTGCTAATATTCCAAATCTAACTAAAACAGTACTATTTAATTTAAATGATTCACTCATTAAATAACTAGAAAAACCTGCAACTCCCTCAGTTCCATATGTAGCTCCCATAATACCTACTAACATTGAACCAAAAGTTGTTGCCATAACAGTCATCTTATCAAGCTTCATTCGACTTAATACTGCAATAATAAATGGTACAAAAATAAGTACTGTAAGTGTTGCATTAAGAACACTAGTTAAAAGCGCTATTAAAACTGAAACTACTACTACAAATATCTTTTTTCTTTTTTCTAATTTTTTAGCAAAACTTGTTACAATATCTTGGTAAACTGGTATTTTACCTAAAATTCCATAAAGTCCCGCAATAACTAGTAGCATTATTATTTTATCAATACCATATTGAATACCATGATAAAATATTAACGCTAAATCACTAAAGCCTACTCTATTAGGCATTGACTCACTAGCATACCCAGAAGCCGTAAGTGATCCCACTGGTATTAACCAAGATAAAATGATTGCTACAATTACAAAAAATCCTACAGCCTTAACTAATCCATACTTTTTTTCTTTTTTCTTCATATTAATTCCCTCCTACTACTGATTATAACACAAAATATTCCAAAAAAAAGCCGTAAAATTTAATTTTTTACGAAATTTGTGTGAAAATTATCTAATATAAATTATTTATTACTTATTTTTTTATTATCAATATATCTAAGATTTAAATTATTATCACTAACTACTACACTTTCTCCAAGCTCTTTTTCTAATTTTTCTTTAGTAACTTTAGCCACGTCGCCACCTATTCTTGCAATTTTTTTTAGGGCCACTCCTCACTCATACTTTTTTGTTTATAAACAGCAATTGCTCTACTAATAGCTAGCTCTGGATCAAAAGTCTCATCAATTCTATCACTACCAACTTTAGCTAACCATAATTTAAATGGTTCTGCTTTTGAACTAGGTACACTTTGAATAAGTCTTAAAATACTCTTAGTATCTATAGTATCCGTCTCTCTTAATTTACCATCTTTAGCAACCATTTTGAACCCGTAACAATTTGTCACAACTTCACTTCCTTCTTGAGATAGTCTCTGCTTTAACTTACACCAATATGCACCAGAATCTATACTTCCAGTTAAAGCTTCAATAACATCAACAACACTCCAATAGTAATCATTTTTATCACTATCCCACATTGTTCTAATATTTACATTTTCAAATATTTTTAATAAATTCTTCTTATTTTCTAATTCCATAACCAATAAACTTCATTCCATTTATTTTAATTATATTAAACACTTAACATTTTA
The DNA here is from genome assembly GCA_948543905.1 of uncultured Bacilli bacterium. The sequence goes on along the minus strand of CAOVIS010000002.1, from coordinate 10,293 downwards.
GTCAAAAGCCAAATTTAAAAGAAAAACAAAAAATAAATTTTCATTTTTCTTGCAAAAAATAATAAAATATAATATAATGAATACAGATGAAGGAAACTTCATAAAATAAAAAAGGAACACTTAATAACGCTTATTGAGTGTTCGCTAATAAATGGTTTCACCTAACTAAAGCTTTTAGTTAGGCATTTTTTTAATTTATTAATGCTATAAAGAGCAATATAATTAATAAAAAGATGATAATGTATAAAATACTTATTGTTGTATCTTTCTTCATTACATCGCCTCCTATCATTTTGAGATTTGGCAAATACCCAACTATTAAATGTTCCATTATAACTATAAAACATGAGTTACATTTTGGTCAAATAAAAATTTAATATAAACCTACCCGAAAATATTTTCGTTAAGACTCTTAATCTATTTAATTTAGATTAATTGTCATTTTTTAAAAAAAGAAACCTTTTTACAGTCTCTCCCTTCATTTTTAATTTTTTTGTTTCATAGTTGGAAATAAAAGTACATCCCGAATTGATTCTTGCTCTAAAAATAACATGCAAAGTCTATCAATACCATATCCTATACCCCCAGCCGGTGGCATTCCATACTCCAAAGCTTCAATAAAATCCATATCAATGTCATTAGCCTCATCATTACCTAAGTTTTTCTCTTTTAATTGAGCCTCAAATCTAACTAATTGATCATCTGGATCATTAAGCTCAGTATAAGCATTAGCAAACTCTTTTCCAGCAATAAATAACTCAAAACGATCAACAAATCTTGGATCTTCAGGATTCTTCTTAGTAAGTGGTGAAATCTCAATTGGATGCCCATACAAAAAAGTTGGTTCTATCAAAGTTTCTTCAACATATGTCTCAAAAAATAAATTAATAATATGCCCTACTGTTTTTTCATGCTCTTGCACTGCTATTTTGTGCTCCTGAGCAAGACTTAAAGCTTCCTCTACAGTCATCTCTTTTTTAAAATCAATTCCCGTTTTTTCTTTTATTGCCTCTACCATACTAATCCTCTTCCAAGGCCCTTCTAAATTTATATCATATCCCCCAAAATGATAAGTCATTTTATGGAATACTTCTTTAGCAATCGTTTGAAACATTTTCTCTGTTAAATCCATCATACCTTCTAAGTTACTATAAGCAAGATATGCTTCCATTAATGTAAACTCCGGATTATGTTTAGGATCCATTCCTTCATTACGAAAAACTCTACCAATTTCATAAACCGCTTCCATACCGCCTACTAATAATCTTTTTAAAGGAAGCTCCAAAGCAATTCTAAGATACATATCTAAATCTTGCGTATTATGATGTGTTATGAAAGGTCTAGCCGAAGCTCCTGTAAGAAGCGTCGTTAAAAGTGGCGTTTCAACCTCAACAAATCCTTCACTATCCATAAAATTTTGAATAGATCTAATTATCCTTGGCCGCATAAAAGCTACATTTCGCGATTCATCACTCATAATTAAATCTACATAACGTCGTCTATATCTCTCTTCTATATCTGTAAGTCCATGAAATTTCTCTGGAAGTGGTTTTAAGGCTTTAACTAAATGTGTATACTCTAAACATTTAATTGTAACTTCACCTGTTCCTGTTTTCATGACTTTTCCACGAACCCCAACAATATCTCCAATATCAGCAGTTTTAAATAATCCATAAGCTTCTTCACCAATATCATTAATGGAAATATAAACTTGAATCAAACCACTCTTATCTTTAACAGAGAAAAAAGAAGCTTTTCCCATTTTTCTGATAAACATAATTCTTCCTGCAACAACTTCTATAATATTTAAGTTTTCTAATTCATCATGTTCAATATCTTGATATTTATTTTTTATATCAGAGGCATATCCTGTTCTCTTAAAATTATGTCCAAAAGGATCTATTCCCATTTTTCTAATATTTTCTGCCTTTTCTCTTCTAACTAACTCTTGTTCCGTAAATTCACGCATAAATATCACTCCTAATGTCTATAATATAACATAAAAAATATTTATATTCAAATAAAATAAATAAAAAAATTAAAAAAAGTGCACAAAGAAAATTGATTTTTTTGTGTAAAAATATTAATAAATATTTAAAAGTTTTAACCACTAACAAAAAGCAAGAAGTCCATTACCAAACTATCTTGCTTTATTTTTAATATTATAATTTATAAACCTTATTAGATTTCCTACTAAATAAATATACACCTGCAACAGCTATTAATCCTCCACCTACTGCTATATAAGGAATCACACTACCCGTATTAGAATTAGGTACATCATTTCCTGGGTTTTCTGGATCACTAGGATTACTTGGATTATTAGCACATACTTTATCATATTCATCTTTAGATATTTCATTACCATTATTATCAAAATAAGTATTAGCTATATTAGTAGAACAATTAAGATTTAAAGGTTCGGGATTTAAATAACAACCTTCTGTAGCAATATCTTTAGTTTTAATTGTAAACATAAGCACTCTTTGACCAGCTGTAAGTCCACTACTACTATTAACTCGAAGTAAATAATTAGGCCCTACATCAGTTTGTTCTTCATTTTCTTTTGTAAAACTACTACCTAAAACTACACTCTCAATAGTTATAGCCTGTTTATTAGGTCTAAGCCCCATATAAACAACTTTTTTATTAGAATTTGGAATATAATAAAACTGCCAAGTCTTAATACCATTTGTTTTATCCGCATCACTTGCATAATCCCATTCAATATACATCTGTCCATGTTTTGTACCCATATCAGTTGTATTCGTATATTGAGCTGCATCTACCCTAATAGGCATGACTCCTAAAAATAATGCTACAATACTAATTATTATTGTCAATTTTTTCATTTTCTTTTACCTCTTCCTACACTACTATTATGCTTCAATTATACCATAAAAATGTAAAAAAGAAATATTTTTTTATAAATTATTTAAAAAAATGTCAAGATATGCTATTATATATAAGGTGGAGTATATGAAAAAAATTTTAATAAATATTAAAAATAATACCATAATATTTTCATATAAAACTAATAATAGCACAATTAATAACGATTTAATTAACACTAATATTATTAGTAACAATGAACTTATTTTTAGTGATGCATATATAACTGAAAATACCAAAATTTTATCTTCATTTATCAAAGAATTATCGATTCAATATAATGTATCACAAGTCATGATTTCCAAAATGGATTTAAGTTTATTAATAATCCCCCTATTATCTAAATCAAACATGCTAACTTCTCTTTATATCAAAGAAGAAGAGCCTTTAACTTATAGTGTTTGCGAAGCTTTAATTAATCTAAAAACAATTAAAAACTTAAATTGTTCCACCATCCAACCATTTATGATTGAACTCTTAGATAAAGCGGGAATTATCTGTGAAACTAGAGGCGAAATCCTTTACATTAGCAACTTTATGGAAAAAAATAATCTCATCAAATATTCAAATATATACTATAAAACTAACGTTAGAATAACCCTTCCCTTTACTTTAGAAGATTTAATTGACTTTACAAATTTCTGCAAAATAAACAAATATTTAAAAGTAATTCACTTAAGTAAACTTATAAACACAGAATTAGAAACTATCATTAAAACTTTAATTAAAGAAAACAAAAACAATATCAAAATTGTTATTCATGAAAACATTAATGATGAAAAAATAATTAATTACTTAAGAGATATAAACCGTAAATATAAACGTAAATACAAAATAGAACTATCTCTAGAATACTCTAAAGAATATTTAGATCAAAACATTTTTAAACAAACTATTACTAATACTTTAAAAGTATGTGTTATTATCTCTAGTCTTGTTATTTTAGTAGTAACTTATATCGGCGTATCTAATTATATAGCATTAAAAGAAGTTAATGCCATTCAAAATGATTTAGCCCAAGTTATCGAACTAACACCTAAAGAAGAAGTAAATAAAATAATTGCCGAAAAAAACGAAGAAAATAAACAAAGTACACCAAAACCTGAAGAACCAGCTAATCCTGTCAAATTAATAACCAATGAAAAATTAGCTTCCCTATTATCCGTAAACGAAGAAGTTGTAGGTGAATTAAAAGTTAATAATACTAATGTTGACTATCCCGTTGTTCAAGCAAAAGACAATGATTACTATCTTGAACATAATATTAAAAAAGAAAAAAATATGAATGGTTGGGTTTATTTAGATTTCCGCAACAATCCTATGAATTTAGATAAAAATAACATCATATATGGTCATAACATGTATTATAGTGGCGTTATGTTTGGCACTCTTCATAAAACCACTAATAAAAATTGGTATACCAACCCTGATAATCAGTTAATTACTTATAATACTCTTTATGAAAATATGACTTTTAAAATATTTTCTATATACCGAACTCCCGTTACTAATGATTATCTAAAAATATATTTTAAAGATGACGTTGATTATCTTGATTTTATTGCTATGTTAACTAAAAGAAGTATCTACGACTTCAATGTTCCTGTAAGTGCTAATTCCAAAATTTTAACTTTATCTACTTGTAGTGATAATGGCAATAAACGTCTTGTAATACATGCTGTTTTAATTTAATTTTTCTACATCCAAATAATTAATTCTAACTCCCATATTTTGAAACTTAACTTCATATTCTGTTAACACATTAGGAATATCACTATTTGCTAAATCTAAATTAACATTCAAAAATTTATAACCATAATTATTTAAACTAACTAAAGAACTTGCAAACAATATTAAATTATCTGTTTTTAAAGTAATTCTTTTTTTATCTTTAAATACCTTATCATAAATTTTTAAAAACTCTATACTTGTAAGTCTTCTCTTCGCATGCCTATCTTTAGGCCAAGGATCTGAAAAATTAAGATATATATGACTAATTTCTTTGTCAAAAGCTTTTTCTAAATCTTTAGCATCCATATTAATTACAAATAAATTAGGAAGTTTAACTGGATATTTTTTTATCGCCCGTCCAATAACTTTATCATACTTTTCAATTCCTATAAAATTAATATCGGGATACTTCCTTGCCATACCTTGGATAAAATCACCTTTCCCCATCCCAATTTCTAAATGAATAGGATTATTATTTTTAAATTTTTTCTGCCAATTGCCTTTTATTTCTTTATAATTTTTAATTAAATAATCACAATTATCTAACAAAATATCCTTATCTTTCAAACTTCTAAGTCTCATTTTAAATCACTACTTTCTCTAAATTTACATATAATATACTGAGGTGGATAAAATCTTATGAAAAAAGACCGTAATACTTTTTTTGCTGAATCAAGCATGATGAATGCAAACAATTTTGGTATGCCTAATATAAACATTGCAAATCCTGGAATAACTAGTAGTAATTATAACAGTAGTTTTTATGCCGGACCTATGCCAAATGGAATGCCCCAGATGTATAATAATGTTGATAATCAAGCTATTGCTAACAATACCTCTGAATTAGAATCAAGACTATCTAAAATAGAACGCTTGATAAATCGCATTGACCATCGCTTAACTAAATTAGAAAATAATACTCTTTATTCAACTGAAGATATTGAGAATACTAATAATATTTATATGCTTTAACTAGGTCTTAATCGACCTTTTTTTCTTTAAACTAAATTTATTTTTTACTTTTTCTAAAAAATCCTTACCCAAAACTTCTTCTATTAATCCCATTTGTTTTGAAACAATAAAATAAACTATAGCTCCCATTACACTTATTAAGGCTGTAAACATAATACAAGATGCCCTACTACTAAGATTAATTGGTAAGAAAATTCGCATTAAAAGAACTACTACTATCATCGTACTAAGTGGTACTAAACATTTTTTCGTAACTATCTTAATCTCATTATATTTAAAATTGTATTCTTTCTTTAAAATTAACATCGCCAAAACTAAAGCAAAACCAAGACCAACTACTGTTGCTAGCGTCGCTCCATAATAAGCTGGAATGCCTATTACATCAAACATAAGCATAAAAGGTACATCTAAAAGTGTATTAATTAAAATTCCACTTATAGCACTTATATACACTATTTTAAATTTATTCATACTTTGTAATGTAAAATTAGAGACTGTAAATAAATTTGTAAAAAGTGGTGAAAAAATACAAACTGCTAAAATACTTGCTCCAAGAGTACTTTCTCCATAAAAAATTGTCCAAATAGGCCCACTAAGTAAAGATATTCCAATACACATCGGCACCGTAATAAAAATAATAATTTCAATTGCTTTATTAAACTTATGATTAACATCAGTATAATTTTTTAATGTATATGCCTCAACCATTGCTGGAATCATACTACTAGAAAGTCCTAGTCCATGTCACTATAAGACTAATCTTAGATGCCCAAGTACTAATCGCTGTCGCAATAAATTCTACTTCTAAAGCCTCGTAACTGCCTATATAATCCATAACTCTAAGAGTTAAAATCATATCAATATTATTATAAATTGTAAATGCAATACTAACAATTACAACTGGTATAGCATAACTAATAATTTTCTTAATTATCTCTTTATTCGTAACTTCATCTTTTACTAGAAAATTAGTATCTAAAGCTAATTCTTTTTTATTATTAACAAGTTTTTTGCGAACATATAAATAAGCACAAAAACCTCCAATAAAAGCTCCAAAAGTTGCTACTCCAACCGCATGTGCATTAGAAAGTCCTAAAAAATTTAAAGCAATATAACTACCAAATATTATAACACTTACACGAGCAACTTGTTCAATTACTTGAGAAAAACTTGAAACATATATAATATTATGACCTTGAAAAAAACCTCTAGAAACGCTAAGAAAAGGAAAAATAAGAAGTGCAAAAGAAACACAACGAATTACAAAACTTATATCTTCTACACTATTAGCACCAGCCATATCTCCCATAATAAGTTTTGCTATAAGTGGTGCAAATACAAATAAAATAATAAAAGCTGTAATAGCAATAAAACCTAATATTTTTTTACCTAACTTAAAAGTCCTAATTTTTGCTTCTTGTTTATTTAAAGTATTATATTCATTAATAAGTTTACTAACGGCATTAGGAATACCCGCAGTTGAAATCTCTAAAAATAAACTATATATATTATAAGCATAAGCATACAATGCTGCTCCTTGCACACCAACCGTCGCATAAAAAGGAATTACATAAAGCATTCCAAGTATTTTAACAAGTACAATTGCAACAGTTGCGATAATTGTTCCTTCAATAAATGAATTTTTTTTCAAAAACACTTCACCTCTAATTTGTATAAATAATCATTGCTGTAAAACAATAAATTTGTTCTTCTCCAAACATTGCTATAGCTGTATGGAATTTAATATCAATAACTTCGCCTTCTAAAGCTGCCAAAAAATTATTTACATCTACTTCTAAATCCGCTTCATGTGACTCATCAAATATTTTGACTTTCATTATCCTTCACCTAAATATAAGATATCACATATAAAGCAAATTTATTGTCGAAATATCTTAAAATTGCAATATTTCTTTTTAATTTTATCATAATTTTTTATTTATGTACAGAAAAAAAGCTTTACTCCTAAAAAGTAAAACTTCTAAACATTATCTATAACCACCAGGAATATAACCCCCATAAGAATAATAAGAATAAGGGGCTCCTGGTGCATAATAAGGCGGTCTAGGTCCTGGTTGATATCCCGGATTTGGTGCTACATTATAAATAGGTCTAGGTCTTGTAAGTCCCACTGCCGCTCCACCTACTAATGCTCCAGTTAAAAATGGGAAAAAGAATTGTCTATCTCCATTATTAACATAAGAATTAGAATTATAATACATATTATTTTTATACATAATTTATCCTCCTAGAATATCATATGTTTAAAAATAAATTATCTTAAGGACACTAGCCTATTAACTAGTTATTTGTAAAACTCTTCCCCTATCTTCCTCAGTTAATCTTGATTTAGCATCACTTAAAAGTATTAATAATTTATCATCTTTAACTAAAGATAAAGCTAAATCTATTAATTCTATATTTTGTAACATAATAATTTTATGTACTGCATATCTTGAACTTGCATTACCCAAAGCTGCTATCTGAGCAAACCGATTTAAGGCTCCACTCTCTCCTTTTCTTAAAATCACTTCTAACATTTTATCCATTAGTCTTTTATAAGGAGCTTCAGGAAACTCTATAATAAATCTATGCATCATTTGATAATCTAATGTTTTCATCACAAATTCTGCTAATCTTTCCATTACCAAACCTGTTATACCTGAAAACTCTTCTTCTAAACATTGAAATCTTGGATATAATTTACAAGCTAAAAGATAAACATAAGTTGTATACTCTTCATCAACTTTTAATTTACCTATAGCATCTACTAATGTAAAAATATTATCATTATCAACATAAGGAACCATTTGTAAAATTGCCCTAATATCACCACTTAAAGCTCGATCTATTGCATTATTTTTAAAATCATCTATATTTTCATCTTTTATATCTCGTATAAAATAAAAATCAACATCACGATTAGATTTCTGTTTTAATGCTTTTCTAATAAAACTTATAGGAGCTCCCTTAACATCTCTTGCCATATAATATAAATAATAAGGACTATGAGCTTTTATAAATCCTTTAGTAAGTTCTCGAATAACTAATTCTTTATTGTCATAATTACCATTCGCTACAAATTTAGCAGCCTTAAACATTAATTCTAACTCTTCTGTTTTAATTAAATTATGAGCACATTTAAGTAAGTCTATTCCTTCAATACTTATCATCATAATAAATATAAATGGCCCATCATTAGACTTTTCTATTCTTTGATTAATTTCTTCTAACGAAATCAATCCTTTATCTATTCTGTCTTTTATTTCTAAAACATTATACTCACTAGTTAGTATTTTTACCATTTCTTTTCCTGGCATAGCCATACAAATATTCCAATCTTCTTCTCGCATCATAAACTCCTATCTCTAATTTTCATTATACCTATAATTTTTCATTTGTAAACTACAAAATTATAATTTCTTAAAAAAAATCAAGGCCCAATTTTAACCATAAAACCAGACCTTGTCAAAAATTTATTTAACTTCTGCTAAATAATAGTTCTTTTTTCCTTTTTTAACAATCATAACTTTATTTCCTATCGTATCACTAGCACTTATTACATAATCAAAATCACTAATTTTTCGATTATTAATACAAATAGCACCAGCACCTATTAATTCTCTAGCTTCCCTTTTACTACTACATATACTCTCATCTACTAAAAAATCAACAATATTATCATTTATTTTAACTTCTACTTTTGGAACGCCTTTTAAAGAAGCCATAATATCTTCACTTGATAACTCATTTACACTATCACTAAATAATTTTTTACTTATCTCTTGAGCATGCATAAATTCTTCTTTACCATGTAAAAAAGTAATAATTTCTTCTGCCAATTTTTTATGAGCTACTCTAGATTCTGGAGCCGCCTCATGTTTTTTAGCAATATCTTCAATTTCTTCTCGAGGTAAAAAAGTAAGTTTTTTAAGATAATCAATAACCATTTCATCTTCTACATTTATTAAATATTGATATAACTCATAACTTGAAGTTTTATCTTTATCAAGCCATAAAGCTTCCCCTGATTCACTTTTACCAAATTTCGTGCCATCTGCCCTTGTAATTAGAGGCACTGTAAATCCATAGCATTTACTATCTCCATGAATTTTTCTGATTAATTCAAGACCAGATGTAATATTTCCCCATTGATCTTGTCCACCAATTTGCATTGTAACACCATAATTTTCATAAAGTTTCAAAAAATCTATTGATTGTAAAATCATATAAGAAAACTCCGTATAGGTAATACCAATATCTAACCTTCTTTTTACCGTATCTTTAGCAAGCATATAATTAATATTAAAATGTTTTCCATAATCTCTTAAAAAATCAATTGCATTCATTTCAAGTAACCAATCCGCATTATTAACAATCTTTATATTGCCTTTTAAAAAATGATTAACTTGCTTTTGAATACGCTCTATATTATGTTTAACTGCCTCTTTACTAATCATAGGTCGTTCTACATTCGGTTTAGGATCTCCAATTAACCCCGTTCCTCCACCAGCAATTATAATAGGCGTATGTCCGGCATCCATAAGTCTTTTTGCTATAGCTATTACTGTACAATAATGTCCAATATGCATTGTATCCCCAGTTGGATCTATTCCAATATAAAATTTTAAACCACCTTTATTAATTGCTTCAATCGCCTCATTACTTGTAATATCATTAACCAACCCCCGCCATTTT
>CAOVIS010000001.1:28595-29907 GCA_948543905.1 uncultured Bacilli bacterium | reverse complement strand
TTAGAAAGTACAGATGGTAAAAGAATAACAGACAAGTTAGGAAATTTTAATACAACTGATAGAACTTTAGATAATAGTTATGATGCTAGAAAACTACTTAATGGCGAGTTAGAGGGAGAAGAAGAAAAAGAGTATAGTTTAAGACTATGGCTTGATTATGATGCGACTAAAGAACAAGCAGCAAGTAAAACCTATTTATCAAAAATAGTAGTAAGTGCTAAAGATAATGTAAGTATTGATGAAGATATCATAAAAGTAGCATTTAGTGAATTAACAAGTGAAGCAGGCTTAAATGATTGGTATAAGAGTTATACAACAAAGGCAACAATAACAGACATAAAAGATACAATTTTAAAAGCTAAATATTGTGTTAGTAGTGAAGTATGTACACCCAATACTGATATTGAAGTAATAGATGATACAATTATCTATAATTATCCTAATGGTAGTAATTATTTATGTGTGAAAGTGGAAGATAGAAAAGGAAATAGTAGTAAAACAACTTGTAATAATCTAATAAAAGTAGATAATGAAAAACCTTCGGTTCTTTATAGTATAGCTGAAAGTGCGAAAGGAAACAGTAACTGGTATAATTTGCTAAAAATAAAAGTAGAAGGTTTAGATACTAATAGTAAGATAGCTAATTTAAAGTATTGTACTACAACAAATGATACTTGTGAGCCTACTACTACTATAGGTGAGTCAAGTACAATTATAGCTTTTGCAACAAATAATAATGCACAAAAAGTATGTGCTAAATCGACAGACGTAGCTGGAAATGAAACTGAACTTAGTTGTAGTGATTCTTATTTTGTTGATAATTTAAAGTCTACAATAACAGCAAAAGTAGCATCTTATGAGAACATACAAGGTGAGAGTTATGATGTAAATAATTTATATACAGTTAGTTATGGAATAAGTGGGGGAGATACTATTTGTAAAGTAGGTAATACAACTGTTAATAATCTGAATACTTTAGAAGTGGGAGAACATGAATTAAATTGTATAGCAACAAGTGGAGCTGGAAAAGAAGCTAATGTATTTATAAAAATAGTAATAAATAAGAAAATAAATGGAGCAATGACTAATGGATTAATAGTTGATACTAGTAGTAGAAGGATTTATTATATTACTAATTATGGGGGTATATTCTGATACAAATTATCTTCCTAGTACTGGAAATGCAGTAGGTGGTATACATGTAGAAAATGGTCAACTATATTATGTAAATAAAAATGGAGGAATAACTCACACTAATACATCAGTGGCTGTTAGTGATGCAATCGGAGGATTGGTCGTAGACCTTTCATCT
>CAOVIS010000001.1:5779-28585 GCA_948543905.1 uncultured Bacilli bacterium | reverse complement strand
GTGTAATTGTTCAAATTAATGCAGTTAGTTTAGGAAGTGTTACAGATGCTGTAGGAGGATTAAGTGTTGCTAATAATCAATTATTTTATGTAAATAAAAACGGCGGTATTTCTTCTTCTAGTACATCTTATCCAACAAGTGCAGGAATAGCAAATGGAGGTTTAGCTTTTTATGAAAATGATAAGTATAATTTGTATTATATAAACAGTAATGGGGGTATAAGTTATATCATTAAATTTTTATAAATAGTAACTATTCTTTTTGATCATTTTGAAAGTAGTTTATTAGCTACTTTTTTAAAATCTTAAAATAGTTCAAAATTTAAAGACAAAATTAAAATAATATGTTAAAATATTTTTAGTTATGTAAAAAAATATGTTGAAGAGGTGTAGTTTATGGCAAAAATTATTTCATTGGTTAATCAAAAAGGTGGAGTTGGCAAAACTACCACTAGTATTAATCTTGCCGCGGCTTTAGGGGTTGAGGGGAAAAAGACTCTTTTAATAGATTTAGATCCTCAAAGAAATGCGACTACAGGACTTGGTTATTCTAATGGAGATTATACGCATGATGTTTACGAATCTTTAACAGGAGTTTGTAATATTAAAGAGGCGATTAAAAAAACAAAATATCGTAATTTATCAATCCTACCTTCTACTATTAATTTAGCTGGAGTAGATGTAGAGTTTGTTAAAAAAATGCTTGAAGAGCCTGAATTTCATCAAAATGAACAATTAAGACTTATTCTAGCCGAAGTAAAAGATGAATTTGATTATATAATTATTGATTGTCAGCCAGCTTTGGGACTTGCTACGATGAATGCCTTAGTTGCTAGTGATTCTGTTATCATTCCCGTTCAATGTGAGTTTTTTGCGTTAGAAGGGATTACACAATTATTAAACTCGATTATAATGGTGCAATCAAGTATGAATCCTTCACTTAGAATTGAAGGTGTACTTTTAACAATGCTTGATGGTAGAACTATAATAGGATTAGAAGTAATAGAAGAAGTACGTAAATATTTTAAAGATAAAGTATTTAATACAATAATTCCAAGACTTGTGCGATTAGTGGAAGCACCAAGTCATGGAAAGCCAATAAATGAATATGATCCAAAGAGTAAAGCGACTATTGCTTACTCTAATTTAGCAAAGGAAGTGATTGCTCGTGACAGAGTCTAATCGAAAAAAAGCATTAGGGAAGGGTTTGGAACAATTATTTTCGAATGAAGTTATTAATTTTGATAAATTTGAAGGAGAAATTGTAGAAGAAGGTAAAGCGAGTGGTGGAGTAATTGAAATTCCGCTGGAGGAAATTAGGAGTAATCCTTATCAACCAAGGAAGAATTTTGATAGTGCTTCTTTAGAAGAACTGGCAAATACAATTCGGGAACATGGCGTAATTCAACCTATAATAGTTAAAAAAAGTATTAAAGGTTATGAGTTAGTCGCAGGTGAGAGGCGTACTAGAGCATCAAGGATTGCAGGACTTAAAACGATTCCAGCGATTATTAAAGATTTTAATGATACGGAAATGATGGAAATTGCTTTAATTGAAAATATTGCAAGAGAAGATTTAAATCCGATTGAAGAAGCTAAGGCCTATGAGAGTATTTTAAAAATAAATAATATTACCCAGGAGGAGCTTGCTCATAAGTTTTCGAAGAGTAGAAGTTATATTACTAATATGTTGGGACTTCTTAATTTACCTGAGGCGACTATTAAGCTTGTTCAAGATAAAGAATTAACAATGGGACATGCGCGAGCTCTAAGTAAGCTTGATGATGAAGCAAAGATTAATGAACTTGCTTTTAAAATAGTACATGATGGTTTAAATGTTCGGGATACAGAAAATCTTATTAATGCTAGTAATATACCTAAAAAACATAATATTGCTCGGAAAGATACTTTTGATATTAAATATAGTATATATGAAAATATAGCAAGAGAAAAGTTAGGAGTAAAAGTTAAAATAAATAATAAAAAGATTGAAATTCCTTATAAAGATGATGAAGAATTAACTAAAATTTTAGAAGAACTAAATATTTACGTTGAAGGTGAATAAAATGGAACTATTAGATAAATTGTGGGAAGTTTTTATGACTAAAAAAATATTTGGTTCTTTGAGTGTTATTAGTGTTTCATATGTTTTAGTTAAGATATTTAATGGAATAATTTCGAAAATTTTAATTACAGGAAAGACTTCTTTTGAAGTAAAAAGAAGAAAGACGATAGTTAAATTGTTTCAAAGTTTTTTTCGTTATGTAATAATGATTATTGCTTTAATGGTAATTTTAGATTTTTATGGAGTTGATACTAAAAGTTTAGTTGCAAGTATTGGGGCAATAGGAGTAGTTTTAGGGCTAGCCCTACAAGATACTGTAAAAGATTTAATTAGTGGAATATCACTTATTTTAGAAAATTATTTAGCTGTTGGGGATATTGTTACTTTTAATGATTTTACAGGTGAAGTAATTGAACTTGGACTTAGGACAACAAAAATAAAAAAGGCTAGTGGTGAAGTTATGATTATTGCTAATCGAAATATTGATACTTTAATCAATTCTTCACAAAAAAAAGCTAATTTAATGATTGAAATAGATACGGCATATGAAGTGGAAACTAAAAAAGTTGAAAAAGTTCTTAAAAGTGTAATTGACGTAGCCATAAAAGAAGAACTTATTTTAGCTGATAGTGAGTATTTAGGTATAAATGAACTAGGCGCTTCTTCTGTTAAGTATTTGGTTAAAATTCATTGTGATCAGACTAATAAATATGGTATTAAAAGAGAAATATTAAAACGGATAAAAGATGCTTATGACAAGAATGAAATAAAGATTCCTTATAATCAAATAGAGGTGCATTATGGACAAGAACTTTAAATTAAATGATATTGTAATTATGAAAAAGCCTCATGCTTGTGGAGAAAATAAGTGGCAGATTATTAGAAATGGTGTCGATATCAAAATAAAATGTATAAAATGTGGACGAGAAGTAATGCTTGATAGATTAGAATTTACAAGAAAATTAAAAAAAGTTGTAGGAGGACGTTATGAACAAGAGAAATCTTAAAGAACGAATAACTTTAGACCCAATTATGACCCTCATAATTCTTATAGTAATAACGATTATAGTAAGCGGTTTTTTATCACTTTTAGGAGTTCAAGTTAGTTATAATACAATTGGTAATGATGTGACACTTGAATATACGCAAAATTTAGCTTCAGTGGAATCTTTGTTTAGTTTAAGTGGACTTAAGTATATTTTTACCACAACAGTATCTAATTTTGTTTCATTTACACCACTTTCAAGTCTTATTATTATATTAATAGGGATTGGAGTAATGGAAAAAAGTGGTTTTTTAAAAACCGTTATTACATTGTTAACTAAAAAAGCACGAAAGAAAATGGTTACTTTTGTATTAGTTTTAATATGTTTGATTAGTAGTATTATGGGAAATTTACCTTATGTGGTAATGATTCCTCTTAGTGCTTTAATCTTTGTTTATGGGAAGAGAAATCCTTATATTGGGATTATTGCCTCTTATGCTGGGCTTACAATTGGAACAGGGGTAAGTGCAATTTTTACAAGTGTTGATTCAGCTCTTCTTACGAATACTTTACAAGGGGCACATTTAATTATGGCTAATTATGAATTGTCAACAATGAGTTTAATTATTATTATGAGTATTGCTATAATTTTACTAGCGTTTGCTATTACTTTAATTACTGAGAATTATATTGCACCTAAAATGCCAAAATATGAATTTCCGGAAAGTGAAATGGAAGAGGAATTTACTATTACTAATAGAGAACTTAAAGGTTTAGTATTAGCAGGTGGGGCAGGGATTTTATATTTATTATTTTTTATATATTGTATTATTCCAGGACTTCCCTTATCAGGCGCACTTTTAGATAAAACACAAATGTTTTATATTGACAAATTATTTAGTGCTGATTCTTTTTTTA
The DNA here is from genome assembly GCA_948543905.1 of uncultured Bacilli bacterium. The sequence continues at coordinate 24,618 of CAOVIS010000001.1, read as the reverse complement.
GTAATGGATTTGTCTTTGTAGTAACAATGCTTTTTGTTATTTTAGGTTTCTTTTATGGAATAGGAGCTAAAACTATTCGAAATAACAAAGACTTATGTGATGATTTAGGGCACAGCATTGATGGAATTGGGAAAACTATAGTGCTTATATTCTTTGCATCTGTTTTTATTAGTGTGTTTAAGAAAACAGGAATAGGCGAAGTTATAACTGCGGCTTTGGCTAATATTTTAACTGCGGCTAATTTAGGAGCTTTCCCACTTATTATTATTTTATTTTTAATAAGTGCGGTGGCTACTTTCTTTCTTCCTAATTCAACATTTAAATGGGCGATTCTGGCTAGTATTGCAGTACCAGCTTTAATGAACATTGGAGTTTCACCAGAATTTACACAAGTAATATTTAGATTTGGAGAGTCAATGACAATGGGACTTACACCTTTAATGGCTTATTATGTCATATATCTTGCTTATTTAGAGAGGTATAATCAAAGTAAAAAACCAATTAATTTCTTTAAAACTTTAAAATATCAAGTGCCTTATGCGGTAGTTTGTGGACTTATTTTACTTGCTTTATTAATTGTGTGGTATATTATAGGTTTGCCAATTGGAATTAATGGAGTTGTTCATGTTTAAGAGACTAGTAAAGTTTCTTTTTTTCTGTTATAATACGTTAAAGCAGTAGTTTTATCTATGTTTTAGTAGATGCTATAACGAGTCGTTATGGTTTAATAATGATATATTATTTTGCTTATTTAGTTTATGTACCGTCGCTTACGCTTTCGATAATTTTCAATTATCTAATGTACATGACACTTAAATAAGATAATTTTTAAGTACTGCTTTTTTAAAGGTGATTTTATGTGGAAGTATTATACAAAAGAGCATCATAAAGATTTTGTTTTAAGTCTTGGGTTAATTGATGGAAATTTAAGCGATGCAGAAAAATTAAATATTCTTTATAGTATAGCTAATAACCCCAAAAAATACTACACTAAAAAATATATATTAAAGAAGGATGGGACAAAAAGAGAGCTGCTTGTTCCTAATGTTTATCTTAAAAATATTCAAAAGAGAATACTTCATAATGTCTTAGATGGTTTAAAACCTTCAGAATATGTACAAAGTTATATGAAAAATAAATCACTTATCTATAATGCTAAACCTCATGAAAAAGCAAAAGTTATTCTTAAGCTAGATATTAAAGATTTTTTTCCAAGTATTAATTTTGAGATGTTATATAATGTGTTACCTAGTGAAATTTTTCCGAAAGAGATGAAAGTTTTATTACTTAATTTATGTTTATATGATAATTATTTACCTCAAGGGGCTCCAACGAGTCCTATGCTTTCTAATCTTGCTTTAAAATCTTTTGATAATTATATAGGAGAGTATGTTAGAGATCAAAATATTAATTATACAAGGTATGCGGATGATTTAACTTTTTCAGGAGATTTTAATCCTTATAAACTAAAAAATAAAGTCGAAGCTTTTTTAAATGTTATGGGTTTTAATTTAAATCATGGAAAAACAAAAATTATTACACAAGCTAAAAGGCAAGTAGTAACAGGTTTAGTTGTAAATGAAAAAGTGAGTATTCCTAAAATATATAGACAGGAAATTCGGAAAGATATTTATTATATAAAAAAATATGGGATTTGGAATCATTTAGAATATATAAAATATAATGGTGATAAAATTAAATATTTGGAATCTTTAAAGGGGAAAATTAATTATGTTTTAAATGTTATGAGGCATAATAAAGAATTTTTAGAGTATTTAACATTGGTAAATAATTATCTAAATGATATAAAAGTATGATATAATGTTTATAAAATATATTTAATTTTTAAGGAGGAATTTTTATGAGTTTAAAAGCGGGAATTGTGGGGCTTCCTAATGTAGGAAAATCTACTCTTTTTAATGCTATTACAAAGCAAAATATTCTAGCTGCTAATTATCCTTTTGCAACAATTGATCCTAATGTTGGGATGGTAACAGTACCAGATAGTCGTCTGACTTTTTTAAGTGAGATGTATATGCCAAAGAATGTAGTGTCAACAACTTTCGAATTTACGGATATTGCAGGTTTAGTTAAAGGTGCTTCAAGAGGTGAAGGTCTGGGGAATAAATTTTTAAGTCATATAAGAGAAGTTGATGCGATAGTCGAAGTGGTAAGGTGTTTTGATGATGCTAATATTACCCATGTAGAGGGTGTTACTGACCCAATTAGAGATATTGAGATTATTAATGTGGAACTTATTTTGGCTGATTTAGAAATTATCCAAAATAGACTTAATAAAATTGTTAAAAAAGCTGAAACTACTAAAGATAAAGAGGCGATTGCGGAAGTTAATGTTTTGATGAAAGCTAAGAATAGTTTAGAAGCTAGTGTACCGTTAAGGCTGGTAGATTTTGAAGAAGATGAATTGCTTTTAATGCGAGCATTTAATTTTATTACTTTAAAGCCTTTAATATATGCGGCAAATGTTGCAGAGGATGATGTTATTTTAGGCGATAATGATTACACTAAAAAGGTTAGAGAGTATGCTGAAAAAGAAGGCAGTGGAGTAATTGTGATGAGTGCAAAAATGGAGTCAGAATTAGCTGAATTAAATGATGATGATAAAAAAGTGTTTTTGCAGGAACTAGGAATTAGTTCTAGTGGGCTTGATAGGTTGATATTTGCTACTTATGAATTACTTGGACTTGCAACATTTTTTACTAGTGGGTCTGATGAGTGCCGGGCATGGACATTTAAAAAGGGTATGAACGCTAAGACTTGTGCAGGATTAATTCATAGTGATATAGAAAGAGGGTTTATTAAAGCTGAGGTTACTAGTTTTACAGATTTGGAAGCTCTTGGGAGTGAGGCAAAAGTAAAAGAGGCTGGTAAGTTGAGGCTTGAAGGAAAAGATTATTTAATGCAAGACGGAGATATTGTTTATTTTAGATTTAATGTTTAAAAATGTGGAGTTTACTAGTGGTTAATAATATGATATAATAGGTATATAAAAGGAGGATCGAGATGAATAAATTATTACCTAAAACATTTTTATGGATGTTTGTGGGTCTTATTGTGACTTTTGTTACAGGTTATGTAGTTTCTATTAATGATACGATGATTGATGCGGTGTTTAACAGTCCTATGTTTTATATTTTATTAATTGCAGAACTAGCGATTGTTATATTCTTTTCGGCAAGAGTTCGAAAAATGAGTCCGACAACTGCGAAGATTAGTTTCTTACTTTATGCTTTTGTAAGTGGATTAACTTTTTCTAGCGCATTTATTTTATTTGAACTTAATTCAATTATGTATGTATTCTTAATTGCAGCATTAATATTTGCAGCATTTGGGGCATTAGGATATTATACAAATTTAGATTTAAGCAATATAGTCATTTATCTATTAATGGGACTTGTAGGAATAATTATTTGTGTAATTGTTAATATGTTCCTTGGTAGTGAGACACTTGACCTTATTGTATCAATTATTGCAATATTAATATTTGTAGGATTTACAGCATATGATGTTCAACATATTAAAGAATTATCTGGGGCTGGAGTCGATGATGACGTTGCGGCGGTTAATGGAGCTTTTGAGTTGTACTTAGATTTCATTAATATATTCTTACATTTATTACAAATTATTGGAGATGCTAAAGACTAGCATTTTCTTTTTTTGGGAATTAAAAAAGCAAATTATGAACTTGTATTTATATTAAAAATATGTTAGTATTAAGTTAGGTAAGCGTTAGGAGACCACCTAATGTCTACTTTTAAAGTTAATTTGAATCATTAGTTTGAACACTAATGTCCTTTTTAGTTTAAGCAAGAATTACGTCCTGTCTTGAATTTATGTGCTGATACAGAGTTTTCAGGTGATGGAAGTGAAGCTAATCCCCTTGTAGTGATTGATTAGAATTTGTTAGGAATTTAATTATTCCTGCTTTTTTTGTTTAAAATTTAGATATTATATGCTATGATTGAGTAAAGGAATAGTGGATTATATGAATAAAAAAGTAGTGTTGGGTTTAGGTTTAGTTATAGTTGTTGCTCTTTTAGTTGGTGGTTTTTTCTTGGTTAAAGATAATCTTTTAAGTTCTAAAATTGACGAAGAGTGGGGGCATACTTATTATGTATATTTAAAAGATAAAAATAAAGATAAGGAAAATATACCTAATAATGCTTTACTTAAATTTATTGAGGTTAAGGATGCAGAGGCACCAGTAATGGTAATTAATTATAAATTTAAAGAAAAGAATTATACTAATTTGTATTATATTGAGGATAAAAAAGTAAATGCTATAGTGTATAAAGAACCATGTGAAGTAGAACTTCTGTATAATATGACTAAAAAAGAGTATAATTATTATTTTAAAATAGAAAAGGAAGGTGAAAAGAACTATATTTCTTTATTAGAGCAAATAAAATATTCGTCTGATGGTGAGATTAAACCAGAATATACTTTTTATGATAAAAATATTGAAGTTGTGACTGATAGTGATGGCAATAAAGTAGAAATAGGAGAGTTTGATAAAGTTTTTGTTAAGGTAGAAGATAAAATTGAAGAAGTAGAATATAATGAAGACATGAAGGCTCAAGATTTAATAACGGCTATAAAAGAAGCAATAGAGGAATATCAAGAATTAGATAAAATAATTAATGATGAGATGCTAGATATGGTGCACGATAAAGAAAGTATGCTTAAAGATGTTTTAGAAGAGTTAGAAAAAATTAATATTGAAAAAATATATAAAGCTTTGCAAGGAGTATGGATTACTGATAATGATATAGTTTTAGATATAAATAATTGTAATAATAAGAAACATTTTGTATGGGGTTATTTTGCTTCAGAAGCAGTTATGTTAGGTGATATTAAAGAAATTAAGAAAATTAATAGCAATGTTTATCAGGTGGTGGTTAATGATAAAATATCTAGTGAGCTTCAAGAAGTAGATATTGATGTAAGTATGATTGGAGATAAGAAAATAAAACTTTCTGATTATACTTTTAGGTATGTTGCAAAAGATATGGACAAAGCATATGAAATATTGTTATAATATGTAAGAAAAAGGAGTATTCTTATGCGATATAATGTTGTTAAAAATGCGGGTAATATAATTGGAGAATCTACTTATTTAGTAAAAAATCCTTATAATTATAGAAATAAATGGCATGATTTTTTTGGAAATAAAAATCCTATTCATATTGAACTCGGTATGGGTAGAGGAGATTTTATTATTAAAATGGCTGAGGCCAATCCCAATATTAATTATGTAGGAATTGAGCTTTATGCATCGCAAATGGTCATGGCAACAGATCGTCTAAAAGGTAAAAAATTAGCTAACTTAAAATTAATTAATGCGGATGCAAGAGATCTTGATAGGATATTTGGAAAAGAAATTAGTCTTATTTATCTTACTTTTTCAGAGCCTTGGCCAAAACCTCAAGACGAGAAAAAAAGATTTACTCATGAGTCATATTTGCGACTTTATGATAAAATATTTAAAAAAGATAAGCATATTATTTTGAAAACAGATAATAAAGGGTTATTTCAATATTCACTAGAAACTTTATCTCAATATTGGTATAGTTTTAAAAGGGTTAGTTTAGATTTACATCATGATGAATTACCAATTAAAAATATTATGACTGATTTTGAAAAGAAGTATTTTGAAGAAGGTCGTCCAATATATTATTTAGATGCTGAATTTGTAAATTAGAGGGAGTAGAACTTCCTCTTTTCGTTTATTTTACATGCAAAATTTGATAAGTATTGACAAGGTTTGTCGAACGTGTTTAAAAATCATTAAACTTGTTCTATATTAGAGTAGCAAGGTGATGATTATGTTAAAAGTTGATATGGAATATGAGAAAGGTATTTTATATGTAAGACTAAAGGGAGTTTTGGATAGAAAGGTTTGTTATAAGATAAACAATTATATTGTTCCAGTTGTTCTAAAGCATAAGATTAAATATTTAGTGTTTAATTTATTTGAACTTAAGGATATTGATGAGTCTGGACTTGATGCACTATTAAATACTAAATGTGCAATTAGAACTAATAAAGGTAAAATTTGCTTGTGTGAAGTAAGTGATGATATTAGACTTAAAATAAAAAGACTTAGAATGAAAGTGGCTTCTAATGAATTGGCAGCTAATAGGTTAATAAATATCTAATGACAACAAATGAACTTATAGAAAAGTATATGGGACTTATTAAAAAAATAGCAAGTAAATTTTATAATTGTGATAAAGAGGATTTAGTGCAAGTGGGAGTAATTGGCTTATTAAATGCTTATAAAAATTTTAAAGATACTGGAGAAACGCAGTTTAGTACTTATGCTTATACTTATATTTTTGGTGAGATGTATAATTTAGTAAATAGTGCTAGAAGTATTAAAGTTAGTCGTGATTTATTAAAGATATATCGAGAAGTAATGCAGGCTAAAAATAAGTTAGCTTTAAATATGGGGCGAGAGCCTAGTTTAGAGGAAGTGGCGTTGTTTTTAGAACAAGATGTTAATAAGATTTATGAAGCGGTTAATATGGCTCAGTGTATGGTATCTTTAGATGATGAGGCAAATGAACTTAATTTACATGAAGTAATACCTGATAAAAAAGAAAATAATATTGATTTAAGACTGGACTTAGACGATAGTTTTAAAGTTTTAAATCCTGAGGAACAAGAGATTATTAGAAGTAGATATTATGAAGATTTAACACAAAGTGAAGTGGCTAGAAAACTTAATATGACACAAGTTATGGTTTCGAGATATGAAAAAAAGAGCTTAGAGAAAATGCGAATGGCAATGACTCTATAGCTTTTTTTAGTTGGTATTATGCTTAGTTCTTTTTCGATGATTTTTATTTTCTAATTTTTGGATAAAATCTTGAGGATTTTGACCAGTTTCTTTAGCTACTAAATCTTGTAATAAGCCAAAATAGTAATCTTTATTAGCAATTATAGAATTTATTACTTCATTAAATGGGAGACTATGTAATACTTTAGGGTCAATGGCACTTAATAGTTCCTCCTCTTTGTTTTCTCTTATAGATATTCGTTTTTCCAAAGCCTGGAGTTCATTAATTACAAAAATAATAAATTCATTATTAGGAAATTTAGCTTGTAATTTTAAGATAAGAGATTTGATTTCTTGAATAGTTATTTTGCCTGTACTTGATATTGGAATTGTAAAATTAGTATCTAACATAATGGGATTAGTGTTTTGCATATTGCGGTCTTTTACATTATACTTAATTTGTATACCTTCTGTAGTTTTAGTAATAGTTATTAAGTGAGTATAACTGGTGTGTTCAATAAAACTATAACCTTTATATATGATAAATGATTCATTAGTAATATTGGGAATGTTATAATCATATAATGGGGAAGTTTCTACTTGCTCATAAAATAAACCTTCAAAAGCAGCTCGGTCAAATTCTTCAAAACAAGCCCCATCAATAAACCATTTATTAAACTTTTTATATTTATTGCCTAGAATAATATTTCCAGTATTTTCTTCATAATAATAATGATTTGGGCAATTTAGATTTAGACCATAAACTACAGGATTATTAATAGCTATTTGTTTAAACTCTCTAATTTTTCGGACTTGATAGTTAGTTGTATATTTCAGCTCTATAAGAGATTTATCATAAGCTAAAAGTTTGACTAAAAAATAGTCACAATCAAATAGATACCAACCGCGAATTACATTTGGTTCAGATTTAGATAAAAATATCGCATAATCACCGTATTTGATAGTTGTTTCTTCAAGACTTGGTGTTGTTTTGTCAGCATAATAATAAATATTATGAGTTAAACTGCTACTGTTTATAAGAATACTTTTGAATACTTGACCTTTATCGGCCGCAGCACGACCAGTTATTTTGCTAGAATTTGAATTAAAAACTTTAAAAGTTGTTCCCGTCTTTTTGTCAATAATTTCAATAGTTAACTGGCCATTTTTGTCAAATTCATATTTTATTATTTGATAATCTTGAAGTCTTGATGTATCTAAAGGAATATTAAATATTTTTATAATTCTAATATCATTTTTTCATCATTTAAATTTTTTCTTAGGGCGGATAATTGTTTATCAATGGCTATTAACTCAGATTTATTCATATTAAACCTCCTACAAAAATGAATATTATTATTATATCAATTAATATTCATTTTTTAAACATAATAAGTAAAGTTTATTTGATATTTTGGCATATTTTTTTGTGTTTTTATTATCATATAATTATTATAAAAAAAATCAATCATATCTCAGATTGATGCCCGAGAGAGAAGTACAACAACTCTCCCAGCAAAAGAAATAGCTAGTAATAAACTTAGCTAACTAGATAATATTACATTTATATGCATTTAAAATACTATTTTTTCAGTTTTTTTTGGACTTGTGCCTCATCTTTTCCTAAAACATTTACTTCAAAGGAATCTAATTGAGCAGGTTCCTCTGCAACAGCCATTGCAGCATCTCTAAGCATAATTGTAAGAATTCCATTTCCCTGATTATTCATATTTTCTCTAGCATTTAGCATTACACTTTGCATAAATGATAAGCAAATTTTTAAAGAATCAATAATAGGATTTTTGGAATTATTCTTTTTAAAATAACCACAAGCATTGTTAAGCATAGCTGGAGAATAATATAATAGAATAGCTGGTTGGTTATTATATCCACTTTGATTAAGTTCATAAATTAACGTTTGATACTGCTCCATATTTTCTAATATTTCATTTTCTACAGTTTTAATGTCATTTGAATTGTTTAAACGCATCATTAAACATAATCTTGTAATTGCTTTTCTAATACTATTATCTTGTGTTTGTAAGCCTATTTTATTGGCTTTATCAATTAAAAATTCATCAAATATTCTTGTACAATCTTCACATGACGATAATATTTTTGATGCGGTTATAAAATTTTCAGCAGTAGTTTGATTCAATACAGCACTACCATTTTGATTATTAATATGACCTAAAACTCCACCAATATCAAGCATTGCTTCTGTTGACATTAGCATTTTTTCAAATGTTGTTAGATTCTGTAATTTATTAAAACTATAATCTACACATTCACCTTGAATAAATTGTCTCATATTAATACCATTAGTTAATACATTGACTAGACTATTTTTGCTTTCTTCACTAAAATCATTTAGTGATGGTAACATATTATATTGTAGTAAATAGTTTAGAATTAAATCATGATCTACAGTTTCAATACCTTGCCTCTTTATTGCATTTACCATTCTTTGACTTTTACCCAAATCATTTATTACTACATAATATAATAATAAATTTTCTTTTTCAGGTGTATCAAAATTATTTAATATAAGTTCTCTAAGTTCATTAAATGTTTCTTTTGTTAATCTATTATCTTCAGATTGTTGCTCTACAAATTTATCATATCTATTATCTTTGATATAAAAATATAGTAAAACACTAAGTATAGTTCTATCAAATTCTTTTAATTGATCAGACTCAGCATCTTTAAAAAGTAATTTGCCATAAGTGGGATTTTCACTATCTACGCCAAAACTCTCTGGAGTAAATTCTACATCTCCAACAAGTGTAGTTATTTCTGGATATTTTTTTAATATATTGGCTATTATATTTAATTCGTAGCTATCTATATCTGTTTTACTCTTATTTTCGTTAGCTAGTTTTATTGCATCTTTTAACAATTCTTCTAAATTATTTATTGGCTTCTTACCAGTTTCTGTTTGATATAGCCAATCTAAATATCTATTCTTCTCGGAATCATCAGATCTTCCATATAAACATTTATTACTATTTTTAGCAATCCAATAGCCATATTCCACATTAGTAGTAAATGCTGGTAATTGAGCAGAACGAGGAATCCAAAAAATAATTACATTAGCATTATATAATGCTTCTCTTTCCCACCAAACTTGATTATCATAATTAAATGTTCTATTATCCACTTCTAACTCTGGCACATAAACTATTCCATCAAATCCTAACTCATTTAATATTCTAATTGCTTCTTTTCGCCATGTTTCAACTTCTAAGCTTCGAGGAGTAGGTCCTGCCAAAAAAATTGATTTAATACCGGTTTATCTGAATAATTAATTATCATAATGTATCTCCTTCATTGGTATGTTATACACCATTTTCTATTATTTTAAAATAGCAGAAGAAAATTTTCTTCTGCTATCATACGTTCATTGATTGTGTCAATGTACAAGAAAGATTTATTAATCTTTGCTCTAGTAATTATTATCTTCCTTTTACTATTATTGTTATTTATAACTCTACCTAACTCATCCAATGATTTAGGTGGTAACCAATTACAACATCGGCATATTGAATGTTCCTTTTTATTTTATGCAAGTTTCTTTGGCATATTCATAATATCAAAAAAAACGGCTTTTTTGACAAGTCGCTTTTAACACTCGAAAAGTTCGAGTTTCCTATCAATCTGGTGCTGAAAACAGGAATCGAACCTGCGACCTACGCATTACGAGTGCGTTGCTCTACCGACTGAGCTATTTCAGCAAGACAAGTTAATTATAGCATATTTACAAATGTTTTGTAAACAACTCAGTTTTTAATTGTGAAAAATTTTAATTTAAGATATAATAGAGACTAAATTTTAGAAAGAGTGATATTATGCCTAATTGTGTAACTTTAAACTTTAATGATGTACAGATATTTGTTTCTAAGAGTAGTATTAAATTTTCTAATGGATATGGAATTGTGGATGCTTTTTATTATTCTATTAGTGATGGGGTAATATTTAATATTAAAGGGATTGGAGTAGTTGATAAGGATTACAATGTTATTTTAGATTTTTCGCCTCACAATTATTTAATTAAATTAGTAGTGCTTCCTCATGATAATTTTATTTATCTTTATAACTCTGATAAAGATGGACTTATGTTTTATGATGCAACATATGTTGAGGGAGGGTTTAGAATTAATGTAAAAGGAAATGCTAATGATTTTGAAGTACTTAATGATAATGTTATAAAAATAGATATAAGTAATAGGGAAGTTAAGTCTTATGCTTTATACAATCCGGTTAGTAAAATATTTATTACGGATATCATACATTATGTAGGAGAATTTAAATTTAATAGTAATTATGGAGTTATATGTGGTGAGGTTTGCTATTATGTTTATGATAATAATGATAATATTTTAGAAATTATATCTTATGTGATAGATTTAGAAGGTAATATTTTAAGTGATTTTACATTAATTAATAGTAATGAGAGCTATACAAAAGAAGTAACTTTTGAACAGGTGGTTAAAAGAATTCTTCAAAAATAAAGGGTGGTTAGAATGGAGAAGATAGTTTTAAATATAGAGGCATGGATAGATATTTTTAAAAAAATTGATTATTATCGAGAATTTTATGGTTCAGGAATTATTAAAGAATGGATTTTATATTTAGAAAATCTAAAATTAAGGCATTTTGATTTAATTATACCTGGTGATAATGGGGTATTTAATATTTTTACTAAATATGAGGTGTTTAATATTGATGTTATTATTAGTTTACTTAAAGTTGTAACTGAAATATATCGTTTTTATGATGTTGAAAAAAATTATATTAATTTAAAAGAAGAATTTAGTATAGATCAAATTGCTTTTTTAATAAACGAAAAAGACTATATAAAAATATCTAAAGGTTTTTTACATGATAATATAGTATATACGAGGTATGGGATAGAACTTCAAGAATACGAATATTATATGGTAATTAGAAATAGAGAACCTTTTATTGTAGATACTAAAGATAATAGGGTTTTATATACTTGTGATTTTAATTTTAATGGGCTTACTTTTCCAAGCAAGAATGCAATGGATAGAGCAAGGAAAAAATAGATTTGACTTTGCTATTTTAAAGTGTTAAAATAGGAGCACTTTAGGAGGCAAATTATGACATATAGTGAATATAAGAATGAGTTAATAAAAATACTTAAGAATAATATTTTAATGGAAAATGGACATTTGGAATCTTTAAAAAAAGTTTTAAATCAGTTAAATGTTGCTTATGCTAATAGAAATTTTGATTTTTTGAGAAGTGTTAATAAAACATATTCTTTAGGAATTGATTTAAAAAGTAAAGATGATTATAAGTTGATAATATCGGCGATGGAGAAATATATTAGCTGTGTGCAATCAGAGATGAATGAAACGGAATTGGAACTTAAAAGTGTTTATAAAAATTTTAGTAAAGGTATTAGTAGTATTGTTATATTTATGACAAATTTATTTAGTAATGAATCTTTAATAGATTATAGTTTTATAGCAAGAATTTATGTTAGTTTAATTGAAGCTAATGTAAAGACAGGAAATTCGGGTAAAATTAATACATTAAAATCTTATGAAGATTATGTAGCTAGTTCTTTGGAAATTGAAAAAGAAATTTTGAAAGCACTTAAAGATTGTGACTATGAAACATTTGAGAAAAAATCTAAATATTATTTTGGCTTAGTATTAAATCAAGAAAAAATGGATAAACTATTTGATAAATATGTTGTATTAGAAAGATTAGATGAATTATTAGAAATAATTAAAAAAATGTATTTTCAAGATAGAAGAGATATTGATGATCAATTAGTTGATATTTTGATTGAAAATTTTAATAGTAGTCTAGCTATAAATGAAAGCATTAGGCAAAAATTAAATACTTTTTGTAATTATGTTTATTTTAATTATAGATATATTGATGGGGTATCAAAAAAACAAATTATTGCAAAAATGAATAATGAATATAATTTTGGTTGGACTGATGATGTAACTTTAGCTAAAATTTTAGAAGATACGAATAATTTAATATATAAATTATTACAAGATAAAGATAGCATTGCTTCACTTTTTGATTGTTTTACACATCGAGGTTTAATTTTAAAAAGTTTTGGTTTGCCAAGAATAGCTTTAGGAACGATAAGAAATATTCCAGATTTACAATATGTCATATTAACGGGAATTAAAATTAATGGTGAAGAGATAAAAGAAGATTTAAACAATTCAGAAAAGAAAATTCAGGACTTAGAAATTAAAATGGCTTCCCTTATAAGTGGAGATTTTAAGATTAATGAAAGCAATGAAGATTTATTTTTAGAGTTATATTCTAAGTATTTAGATTACTTTATGGAATCAATGATAAAATTTTTATTGCCAACTGAAGATAATTTAAGTGAATTAAAAGAAAAAGCTATGGATAATATGACGAGGTATATTAAACAAAGACAAGTTAGATATGAAAGTTCAAAATGTTTTGTAAATCCTTTAGATGATTATATTTTAAATGGAAAAGTTATTCGGGTATGTGAATTAGAAGAATTTAAAACGTTACTTAAGGAATCTAATTTAAGTGAAGCACAAAAAATGGATTATTATAGACAAATGATTAATTTAATTAGATTAAGCGAAGAGAAAGAAAAAAAAGATATAATAGTTAAGTTAAAAGAAAAATTACTTGGTGATGATAAAGAATTACTTGATAAAGCACAAATTAGTGGAAATGTAGAGGCAACGGCAGTTTTAAAAGAAATAAATGCTATTTTTGATTTATTATTTGATAGTAATTTAGATGAAGATAATGAATTAATTTTAGAGCTTGATTCATATGTAGAAGATTTAAAGAGAATATTAAGACTAAAGAAAGAAGGTATAGTAGAAGATAAGCCATCAATCATTTATTATAAAGAGTTACTTTTAGATGAGGTAAATAAGGCTTTAAAAAGTGATTATAAAGAGATAAGAATTAATTTAAATAAGATAATTTCAGGAAATATTGCTCAAGATAAAGAAGTTTTAGGACTTAATTTACCTTTCAAGGTAAAATATAAAGGAAGAGATTTTAAAATATTTTATGCAGTTTTAGGTGATTTTCCGCTTATAATTACGGGAATAAAAGGTGATAAAGCTTTTAAAGAAATTAAATGTGTAGTAAGTAGTAGAGAATTTTTAGCATATATAAGAAGTTTAGATGTGAAAAAACTTATTGGTGATAAAGATATGACAGATAAAATTATGGCAATATTTGAAAATAGAAGTAGGGGTTTAAAAAAATAGTTGATTTTTGGGATTTAATATAATATAATGTTATTGAAGTTTTATCGCGGTTTAAATAGAATTCCGAATTTATACTGGGATGAAACCGATTAGATTTTAAGGAGGATATTATGGCAGTTACAAAAGAAATGCGTGCTAAATTAGTTAAAGAATTTGGTAAGAATGATAAAGATTGTGGTTCTACGGAAGTACAAATTGCAATTCTAACCGCAGAAATTAATGATTTAACAGAGCATTTAAAGGTACATAAACATGACTTTCATAGTAATCGGGGACTTTTAAAGAAAGTTGGTAAAAGAAGAAAATTACTTGCTTACTTAAAGGAAAACGATGTTGTTAGTTATCGTAATGTAATTAGTAAACTTGGATTAAGAAAATAGGCACTATACTTTTTAGTGTCTTTTTATTTAAAAATAATAGAAGGAGAAATAAATGAAGAAAGTATTTAAGTTAGATTTTTTAGGTCGAGATTTAATAGTTGAAATAGGAGAGATGGCTAAACAAACTGATGGGGCTGTTTTAGTTAGATATGGAGATACAGTAGTATTATCGGTTTGTGTAATGGGAAAAGAAGTTTTAGGGCAAGATTTTTTTCCACTTCAAGTTTTATATCAAGAAAAATTATATTCGGTAGGTAAAATTCCAGGGGGATTTATTAAACGTGAGGGACGGCCTAGTGAAGATGCAACATTGGCGGCAAGGCTAATTGATCGTCCTATTAGACCAATGTTTGATGAGGCATTACGTCAAGAAATTCAAGTTGTAAATACTGTTTTATCAGTAGATCCAGATAATTCACCAGTTATGGCAGCGTTGTTTGGTACTAGTTTATGTCTTGGAATTTCAAAGATACCATTTGATGGTCCGGTTGCAGGAGTAACAGTAGGTAAAGTAGGAAAAGAATTAATTATTAATCCTACTGCTGAGCAAATTGATAATAGCACTTTATCTTTAACTGTTGCAGGTACAAATGAAGCTATATGTATGGTTGAGGCAGGAGCACAAGAATTAAGTGAGAAAGAAATG
Organism: uncultured Bacilli bacterium; assembly: GCA_948543905.1. The sequence continues at coordinate 9,522 of CAOVIS010000001.1, read as the reverse complement.
TTAGAAGCTTTGATGTTTGGCCATGAAAATTTAAAGAAATTATGTGATTTTCAAAAAGAGATTATTGCGGAAGTTGGAGCAGAAAAAATAGAACTTGCTCGAGAAGTAATGGATGCAGAAATTGAAGCTAGTGTAAATGAATTTGCTCGTGATGCTATGCTAAAAGCATTAAAAGTTGATGGAAAACTAGCAAAAGCTGAAGCTGTAGAAGCAGTAAAGACAAGTTTAGTTGAAAACTTTAGTGAGGTGTATGCCGAAGATGAAGATAAAGATGAAAAGCTAAAACAAGTAGAAAAATTAGGTGATATGTTAGAAGCTAATTTAGTTAGAGAACTTATTACAGATAAGAAAATTAGGCCTGATGGAAGAGCAATAGATGAAATTAGGCCGCTTGATTGCCAAATAGATTTATTACCTAGAACACATGGTTCAGCATTATTTACAAGAGGTGAAACTCAGAGTTTGGCAACTACAACCTTAGGGGCAATTGGTGAACATCAAATTTTAGATGGTTTAGGTCTTGAAGATTCTAAAAGATTTATGCTTCATTATAATTTCCCTTCATTTTCAGTGGGGGAAACGGGAAGATATGGAGCGCCAGGAAGGCGGGAAATTGGTCATGGAGCTTTAGGGGAAAGAGCTCTTGCTCAAGTAATACCTAGTGAAGAAGAATTTCCTTATACTATTAGAGTTGTAAGTGAAATATTAGAGTCAAATGGTAGTAGTAGTCAAGCGACTATTTGCGCAGGTTGTTTAAGTTTAATGGCAGCGGGCGTCCCTATTAAAGCTCCTGTTGCAGGTATTGCTATGGGATTGATAGAGAAAGGTAAAAAATATACAATTTTAACTGATATTCAAGGTTTAGAAGACCATATGGGTGATATGGATTTTAAAGTAGCGGGTACAAAAAAAGGTATTTGTGCTTTACAAATGGATATTAAGATTAAAGGAGTTACAGAGAAAATTTTAAAAGAAGCTTTAGCTCAAGCTAAGAAGGCGCGATTACAAATTTTGGATACAATGGAAAAATGTATTAGTGAACCTCGTAAGAGTTTAAGTAAGTATGCTCCTAAAATTGATACATTTAAGATTAATCCTGATAAGATTAAAGATGTTATTGGCCGTGGAGGTGATATGATTACCAAAATTATCTTAGAGGCAAGTAATGTTAAATCTGTTAATGATAAAGATGCAGTTAAAGTAGACCTTGAAGATGATGGTCGAGTAATTATATATCATACTGATGCGGAGATTATTGCAAAAACGAGAAAAATGATTGAAGATGTGGTAAGAGAAGTTGAGATAAATACTGTTTATACTGGTAAAGTTGTAAAAGTGGAAGACTTTGGTTGCTTTGTAGAACTTTGGTCAGGATGTGAAGGATTAGTTCATGTATCAGAGCTTGATGTAAAACGAGTTGATAAACCAAAAGATATTGTTAGTGTTGGGGATAAGATTTTAGTTAAAGCTCTTGGTTTTGATAATCGCGGAAGGCTTAATTTATCTAGGAAAGCAGCACTACCTAAAAGTAATGAAAGCTCAAAAAAATCTAGTAAGAAATAGAAAGATAAATATTTGTTTATCTTTTTTTGGGAGGCAGTTTAAAAATGAGAGTACTTATATTTACACATAAAAGTGATATTGATGGAATGGGTGGAGCAATACTTGCAAAATTAGCTTTTGATGATGTTACTTATGTGTTATGCGAAACTTTTGATTTACAAAATGAAATAGCAAAATTTTATGATGATGGTAGTATTTATAGCTATGACAAAATATTTGTGACGGATATGTGGCTAGAAGAGCCTATGCTTAGTAAGGTAGCTAGTGATGATAAGTTAAATAATAAATTTTTGGTGTTTGATCATCATGAATCGGCTTTAAAAGAAAATTTTGATAAATATGCATTTACGACAATAAAAGTGGCTGATGAAATAGGTTTATGTAGTGGAACAAGTTTATTTTACTATTATTTGGTTAGCTATAATTTTATTGACACTAAAAATACAGCAATAAGAGAGTTTTCAGAACTTACTAGAAAATATGATACTTGGGAGTGGAAAACTAAATATCACGAAGAGAGGCCTCATGAATTAACATTACTATTTAATGTGGTTGGTTGTAATGGTTATATTGAATTAATGTGTCAAAAACTAAAAAAGTTAACAGATAATTTTGAATTTAGTGAGCTTGAGGAGATGTTAATTAAAAATAAATTAAAGCAAGTTCAAGAAAAATTATCTTTCTATGCTAAGAAAATATATTATAAAAAAGTTTTGGGATTAAAAGCTGGGATTATATTTATAGATTACGAATATCGTAATGATTTAGCAGAATATTTAAGACAAAATGGTTTTGATATGGATTTTGTAATGCTGGTAGCTCTTGATTATGGAACTATTTCATATCGCAATATTAAAGATAATGTAAATGTTAGATTAATTGCAGAAGCTTTTGGTGGTAAAGGCCATGATAAGGCAGCTAGTAGTCCTATTGCAGAAGATAAAAAGCAAGAATTAATTAGAATATTAATAAAAAATTAGAATAGGTTGTCTAATTTTTTTTAGCATCTTTATTCCATTTTATTATGCCATAGATATTTATTAATAAATAGCCAATTGATACTAGAAGCATCATGATAGAGCCTTCACCTTGCCCTAAAACAGTTATAATCCAAATTATTAAATCAATAATATTATTTATGAGCCATATCCACCAAGCTTCTTTAAAGCGGAGGATCATTAATATGACACCACAAAGATTAATAATATTAGAAGAAGTATCCATAAAAGCTATTCTTTCGCTAGGAATAAGTGTTAGTAAGTAGCTTAATATTAAACTTCCTAAAATACATGATAAAGTAATAATTACGGAATTCTTTAAAGTGAATTCTCTTACTTTAACATTATGGTCTTTATCTAAATGTTTACTCCAACTTAAGTATCCTTGGATTTGTAAGATAGGACAAACTATAATGCTAAAAATAAATAAACCAAAGTTTGTTTTTGAAAGAAACATATCCTATTAAAAGATAGTTAATTAAACCTAGGATGTAACTAATTCTTTTGCCTTCACTAGAAAAATAAGCACATAGAAGCGCAGTTAAGAGATTTAATCCACCAATTATGATATCATGAGTTATTATTCCAGATATTAAGGATATAGCAATACATATTAAAATAATTATGATATATTTTTTATTTGTTTTGGTCATTTCACTTTACCTTTTTAAATATTTTAACATAAATATTATTTTAATGATATTAAATTTTGATAGATTGAAATTTTTTGTGGCTTACTAGGAAGTATTGAAAAATATAAGTTTTTAAATGTATGTTTTTTCCTGAAAATTTTGTGCAAAGTGTACGTTTTTTCCTGAAAATTTTGTGCAAAGTGTACGTTTTTTCTTGAAACTGATCATAATATATGATATTATTATTTTACTGGGTGATGAAAATGTATAGAAATTTTGAGGTTAAATTAAAAGATTGGAAAAAAAATTCAAAAAAACCTCTTATGTTAATTGGAGCAAGACAAACTGGTAAAACTTATGTTTTGAAAAAGTTTTGTGAGGAGAATTTTGATAATTTTTATTATTTTAATTTAGAAAAAGAAATAGAAATTGCTAATATTTTTAAAACTACTTTGGATTCGCAAAAAATAATAGAACAAATAGAAATCATTATAGGTGATAGAATAAATATTTCAAATACAGTTATTTTCTTTGATGAAATACAAGTTTG
>CAOVIS010000001.1:0-5769 GCA_948543905.1 uncultured Bacilli bacterium | reverse complement strand
AGAAGCTATTACTAGTTTAAAATACTTTTGTGAATCATCAATTGATTATAAAATTATTTGTGCTGGATCGCTTTTAGGGGTTAAATTAAATCGTCTTAAAAGTTCTTTTCCCGTAGGTAAAGTTGATATTGAATATTTATATACAATGAATTTTCAAGAATTTTTGCTGGCCTGTGGGGAAGATTTGCTTATTAAGGAAATTAAAAAACATTATATGAATAATGAACCTTTGTCATCAACAATTCATGAAAAAGCTCTTGATTTATATAAAAAATATTTAGTACTCGGAGGGATGCCGGATTTAGTGCAAAATTTTATTGATAATGGTAAAAATATTAGTCATGTGAATTATGACTTACAAAGAGATATTATTGATAGTTATCTGTTTGATATGAATAAATATACTAAAAATGATGTTAGTGTTAAAAATACTATAGTTTATAATACTATACCTAGTGTTTTGGCTTTAGAAAATACAACATTTAAATTTAGCATTATTGATAAAAATGCTAGACGGGAAAGATATCAAAATAGTTTAGATTGGCTAGAAGATAGTAACATGATTTATAAGTGTTATCTTGCAAATAGAAATAATTCTCCTTTTATGGCTTATAAAAATGAAGAAAAATTTAAGCTATATTTAAATGATTCTGGTTTACTTAGGTCTCTTGCAAATATAGAATATAATGAGATATTACTTGATAAAAATGATATGTTTAAAGGAGCTTTGGTGGAAAATTATGTAGCAAGAGAATTATATCCTAAGTATAGAGAATTGTATTATTATAGATTTAATAAATATGAAATTGATTTTTTGATAAAACTTGATGGAGATGTTATTCCAGTAGAGGTAAAATCTAGTAAGAGAACAACTAGTAAGAGCTTAAATGCTTATATAGAAAAGTATAATCCAGTTTATAGTATTAGAATATCAGAAAAGAATTTTGGGTTTGATAATGGTATTAAGTCAGTGCCACTTTATGCTGTATTTTGTATTTATAATTAATGAAAAATGCGTATACCTTCAAAAAAATGTAAAATGTTGATTTTTTTGAAGGTATAAAAAGTTTAAGTAAAATCTACCTAAACTTTTTTTCTAGAGCTTTAGAATATACTTTTAAGATATCGCCGGCAAAAACTTCTTTAGAGTATTTATGAATACTATTTTTAGCATTTAAAGCCATTTGGTTATACAATTCTTTGGTGGTCATAAGTTTAATTATTAATTCTTGATATTCGGTATCATTATTAAATAAATAGCCATTATAGTTATTTTGAACCATTTCAGTAAAGCTAGGATCATTTATGCATATAACAGGAGTACTGGCCGCTAGAGCTTCGATGATAGTTAGTCCTTGGGTTTCGGTGTGAGAAAAAGAAGTCATAATATCAAATAAGTTATAGTAACTAGGTACCAAATCATAAGATATTAAGCCAGTGAAAATAACATTATTTTCAATATTTAACTCTTTTACAAGTTTTTTTAGATTAGTTACTTCTGGACCATCACCAACAAGCATAAGCTTAATATTTTTATTTTTTTTAATTAATTTACTAGTAGCTAGTATTTCTTTAGCAAAATCTTTTTCTTTGGCAATACGACCAATGGTGCCAATTATAAAATCAGTTTCTTTTATTTTGTATTTTTTCTTAATTTTAGTGATATTTTTAGTTATTTTTTCATTTTTAATAAATTTAAAAGTATCGATGCCAGTAGGGATTATGTGAATTTCTCTTTTTATGTTGTATTTAGATTCAAATAATTCTTTTATTTTAGAAGTAGGAACAATTAGTTCATCACATTTTTTATCACAGTAATATTTGGTTATTTTAATGGCGATTTTTTTACCTAAATTATTGAAATGACCATGAGTAACATAATGAACGTAATCTTCATATAAAGTGTGATAAGTATGAACTACAGGGATATTTAATTTTTTAGCAACAATGCGAGAGAAAGCTCCAACACCAAATTCGGTTTGGGAGTGAATTATATCTAAATTCCATGTTTTAATAATGTTTAGAGCTTTTTTTGAATAAAAGTTAGTTAATCTAGTATCATAAATACCTGTTTTAATACCTGGTAAGTAGATAGTTTTTTCTAATTTGTTATAAATAAACTTGAAAGTTTCTAGATTGGCTGTGACCATAAAAACTTCATGGCTCATACTTTCTAAAGTTTCTTTTAACATTTTAATGCTAGTAGTAACTCCAGAAGTATGAGGTTCATAAGCATCTGTAAATATTCCTATTCTCATAATTATCGCCCTTTTTTGAATTATTGTTTAGTTAATTATAACATATTAGGTTATATTTAACAATTCAAACTATTTATAAATGAATTTATGAACTACAAATTTTAACAATTATTTAAATATTAATTAAAAATATAAAATATACTTGAAAAATTATAAAAAATATTATATAGTAGAAATATACAGTAGAAAAATATAACAAGTTTTGACGTCTTTTATCGATTGTAAGACTTTGTTATAATTGGTAAAGGATGGAGATTGATAATATGAATATTAAAAAAGTGAATGGTAGTAGGAAAGAGAGGACTATTATTTTTGTTTTGGTATTTTTAATTGTAGGAGTAACTCTAATCTTAGTAACATCAATGGCAAAATATAAGAGTGTCCAAACTATTGAACTTGCAAATGGTATAATTAATTATGTGCCTGCAGATATAGATATAGTAGCAGTCTATCAACAAAATGATAGTGGAGAATATGAAATGACTAATACAGTACCAACAAGTGGCTATACTTTAAGTGATAAAAGTTATTGTAATGCTAATGGGGTTAAAGATACAAATGTAGTATTGACTTATCAAGATGGTAAATTAGGGGTAAGTAATATAAGCAAAAAGGTTAAATGTTATTTATATTTTGATAAGGGAGTAATGACGGCAATTGGTAATATTGTAAATGCTGATAAAAAAATAGAATTTACAGGAATAGCAACTGTGGATGATACCGGAATATATGAGGCACCCGATGATTATGGAACATCATATTATTTCCGAGGATTATAAGAAAATTTAAATAATTGGGTAAAGTTTGCAGGCTTTTATTGGCGAATAGTGAGAATTAAGGAAATGGTAGTATCAGAATGATTTATCAAGGGGAAGCAAATGGAGAGATATCTAGTTCTAATAAAACAGGCATAACAACTACAATAGGAGCATTAAAGTATAATCGTAACTATAATGATAATGCCTATGTAGGTTATATGATGGGTATACCTGTCGTAGATGGAACTAATACAACACATAGTACAAGTTATAGTGGAGCCCATAGTAATATTTATAATAGTGATGGGAAGGTGGCTTTAGATAATTGGTATTTAAATAATATAGCTAATAATACTGAATATAGTAAAAATGTAGATATAAATACTGGGTTTTGTAATGACCGAGAGTTAAGTAGTGGAACTTATGGATATACAGGTGCAGGTTATGGTGTACAAGATAGTGCATATGCTCCTGCGGGCAGGGTTGCTGGTAGTAATAGAGGAAGTTATAGGTCACCACAAGTGCCAACACTGCAATGTACTAACAAAGAAAGAGATTTATTTACACATACAAATGCTAATAATGGAAATAAAAAACTAACCTATCCAATTGGTATGATTACAATGGATGAGGCAATATTTGCTGGTGGCTTTGCGGGAACTCAAAATAAATCATATTATTTATGTGTAGATAGAGAATACCATACTATGACTCCAGAATATTATTATAGCTATTCTACAACATTTTCTATAAATGATCAAGGTCAAATAGATTGGGGTGCAGTGGCTGGTAGTAATTATTATATTAGGCCTGTTATAAATTTGAAAGCAGATACTAAATTTTCATATAATAGTGAATTCACCAAAGGAAGTGAAGCTGATCCTTTTGTTGTATCTTAAAAAATTGGTAATTAGTTTTTAAGTAACTTGTGTAAAGTTGCTTTTTTAAATAGATTTATTTTGATATAATTGATGTAGTGTTAGAGGTGGTATAAGTGTTAGAAAGTTTAAATAAAGAACAATTAGAGGCAGTTCATCATGTTGATGGCCCTTGTCTTGTTATTGCAGGTGCTGGTTCAGGTAAGACAAAAGTACTAACAACTAGAATTGCTTATTTAATAGAAAGTGGAGTTAGCGATAATAATATTTTAGCTATTACTTTTACCAATAAAGCAGCTAAAGAGATGCGGGAAAGACTTAATATTTTGGTGCCTGATAATCATGTTTTTGTGGGAACTTTTCACTCTTTTGAACTTAAAGTGTTGCGTGAAAATTTAAACGAAGTAGGATTAGATAAAAATTTTACGATAATAGATTCTGATGATGTCTTAAGCTTAATTAAGAGAATTATGAAAGAACAGGATGTTGATATAAAAGAAATTAGTCCTTATTATGTTAGAAATAAAATTAGCTTTATTAAAAATGAATTATTAACAGAGGCCGAAGTTGATAAATATTTTAATACGCCAGTTGAAAGACGAGTTATTCCAATATATAAAGAGTATGTAAATGTATTAAAGAGAAATAATTCAGTTGATTTTGATGATTTATTGCTTTTACCTACAAAGTTATTTCGAACTAATAAAGAAATACTTGAGAGATATCAAGAACATTATAAATATATATTAATTGATGAGTATCAAGATACTAATGAAGTACAATATAAAATGAGTAAACTATTAGCGATGAAGTATCGGAATATTTTTTGTGTAGGGGATGCCAATCAATCAATTTACAGCTTTAGATGGGCTAATTTTAGGAATATTTTAAACTTTGAGAAAGATTATAGTGATGCGAAAGTTGTGGCTTTAGAACAAAATTATCGAAGTACAAAAACAATACTTGATGCGGCTAATTCCGTAATTAAGAATAATAAAGAACGTAAAGACATGGAATTATTTAGCAATTTAGGGGTTGGGGATAATGTTAAGTATGTTAGAAGTTATGATGAAAAACATGAAGTAGCTTTAATAGTCGATGAGATTAAAAAGCTTCTTGCAAATGGTTATAAGTATAGTGATATTGCGATATTTTATCGTACTAATGCCCAATCCAGAATTTTAGAAGAAGTAATGCTTAAGAATAGTTTTCCATATAAAGTTTTTGGTAGTTTTTATTTCTATAATCGTAAAGAAATTAAAGATTTAATTTGTTATTTAAGACTCATTAATAATACAAGTGATGATATAAGTCTTAGAAGAGTTATTAATACACCAAAAAGAAAGATTGGACCTAAGAGTGTTGAAGATCTTGCAGGTGTTGCTAATCGTCTTGGAATTTCAATGTTTGATGCGATAAGTGATGGCAGAGAATTAGAGTTTAAGAATTTAATTATAGAACTTCAAAGAGATGTGCTTAATTTATCTTTAACAGAGTTAATTGATGTGGTCTTAGATAAAAGTGGATTAAAAAAAGAATTAGAAGCTGAAAAGACTTTGGATAGTGAATTAAGACTAGAAAACTTAATGGAATTTAAAAGTATTACAGCATCTTTTGAAGAAAGAACAGGAAGTGTCAATTTAAATGATTTTTTAGAAGAGATTAGTTTAATTGCGGATATTTCAGAACATGAAGATGGAGATGATGTAATTACATTAATGACTCTTCATAGTGCTAAGGGGTTAGAATTTCCAGTTGTGTTTATAACAGGAATGGAAGAAGGAATTTTTCCTCATCAAAATGCTTTTAATGAAGGGGAAGAAGGAATTGAGGAAGAGCGAAGACTTTGCTATGTAGGATTTACAAGAGCTAAAG